>JBMDXL010000035.1:0-2801 GCA_048594465.1 Microlunatus sp.
ACGCCTGGTTCACCGACTCCAACCGCGCCGTTCTCTACCGGGTGCCGCTGGCCCGGCACGGTCGGCCGGCTCCGGTCTCGGCCATCCAGCGGCTGCCGCTGACCGGCGACTGGGTGCAGACCGCCGGCGTCATCAACGCCAACGGCATCGCGCTCAGCCCGGACGGGCGCTCGCTGCTCGTGGTGCAGTCCAACACCGGTTTCCTGTTCCGGGTCGACCCGAGGACCGGCGTGGCCACCCGGGTGGATCTCGGCGGCACCCTGCTGACCAACGGCGACGGGCTGCTGGTCGAGGGCCGGACCCTGTACGCGGTGCAGAACCGGCTCAACCAGGTGGCCGTCGTCCGGCTCGACCGGTCCGGCCGCAGCGGCCGGCTGGTGACCACGCTGACCGATCCCGACTTCGACGTGCCGACCACCATCGCGGCGTACGGGAAGAGCCTCTACCTGCCCAACGCCCGGTTCAGCACCCCGCCGACCCCGACCACCACCTACACGGCGGTCCGGATCGACCGCCCCTGATCTCTCCGGGACCTCACCCGGACGACGCTGCTCGGGATTGACGGTGTCGCTCGGTCTGCAGATCGAGCGACCCCGTCGAACCCGGGCAGCTCGGGCTCAGGACACGGGGCGGAACCGGCGGAGGCGCAGGCTGTTCAGCACCACGAACACCGACGAGAACGCCATCGCGGCGCCGGCCAGCATCGGGTTGAGCAGTCCGGCGGCGGCCAGCGGCAGGGCGGCCACGTTGTAGGCGAAGGCCCAGAACAGGTTGCCGCGGATCGTGCCGAGGGTGCGCCGGGACAGCCGTACGGCGTCGACAGCCGCCCCCAGATCGGCCCGCACCAGGGTGAGGTCGCTGGCCTCGATGGCCACGTCGGTGCCGCTGCCCATGGCGATCCCGAGGTCCGCCTGGGCCAGGGCGGCGGCGTCGTTGACCCCGTCGCCGACCATGGCCACCCGGCGTCCCTCGGCCTGCAGCGCCGTGATCACCGCGACCTTGTCGGCGGGCAGCACCTCGGCCCGGACGTCGTCGGCCGGGATCCCGACCTCGGCGGCCACGGCGTGGGCGACCGCGGTGTGGTCCCCGGTCAGCAACAGCGGCCGCAGACCCAGCTCGGCGAACCGGGCGACGGCGGCGGCCGAGGTCGGCTTCACCTCGTCGGCCACGGCGATCGCCCCTCGGGTGGCGCCGTCCCAGCCGACGGCCACGACCGTACGGCCGCGGGCCTGCGCCGCCTCGACGGCCTGGGCCAGACCGTCGGCGAGTGCGAGACCCTCGTCGGTCAGCAACGCGGGACGCCCCACCACCACGGTCCGCCCGTCCACGACCCCGCGCACGCCGCGGCCGGCCAGGTTGGCGAAGTCGGTGACCGGGAGCAGGCCCTCCGGCGCGACGGCCGCCGCCACGGCGCGGCCGATCGGGTGCTCGGAGCCGGCTTCGACCGCGGCGGCCAGGGCCAGGACCCGATCGGCGTCCTCCCCGTCGGCCACCAGCACGTCGGCCACGGCCATCGCCCCGGTGGTGACGGTGCCGGTCTTGTCCAGCACCACGGTGTCGACCGCGCGGGTGGACTCCAGCGCCTCCGGGCCTTTGATCAGGATGCCCAGCTGGGCGCCGCGACCGGTGCCGACCATCAGCGCCAACGGCGTGGCCAGACCCAGCGCGCACGGGCAGGCGATGATCAGCACCGCGACGGCGGCGGTGAACGCGGCCGCAGGACCGGCGCCGATCCCCAGCCAGAACCCGGCGGTGGCCACCGCGAGACCGATCACCACGGGCACGAAGACGGCGGAGATCCGGTCGGCCAGCCGCTGCGCCCGGGCCTTGCCGGACTGGGCCTCCTCGACCAGGCGGGCCATCTGGGCCAACTGGGTGTCCGCCCCGATCCGGGTGGCCCGGATCACGAGGCGCCCGCCGACGTTGACACAGGCCCCGACCACGCGGTCCCCGGGCCGGACCTCGACCGGCACCGACTCGCCGGTGAGCAGCGAGGCGTCGACCGCGGAGCTGCCCTGCTCGACCAACCCGTCGGTGGCGATGGCCTCCCCGGGGCGGACGACGAACAGGTCGCCGACCACCAGCTGCTCGACGGCGATCCGCTCCTCGGTCCCGTCCCGCAGCACGGCGACGTCCTTGGCCCCGAGCTCGAGCAGGGCGCGCAGCGCGGCCCCGGCCCGACGCTTGGACCGGGCCTCGATGGAGCGGCCGAGCAGGAGGAAGGTGGTGACGCCGGCCGCCGCCTCCAGGTAGATGGCGTCCAGACCGTCGCTGCGGCTCAGGGTCCAGTCGAAGCCGTGCCGCATCCCGGGCGTGCCGGCGGTGCCGACGAACAGGGCGACCAACGACCAGCCGAACGCGGCCAGGGTGCCGAGCGAGACGAGGGTGTCCATGGTGGCGGCACCGTGGCGCAGGTTGAGCCAGCTGGCCCGGTGGAACGGCCAACCACCCCAGACCACGACCGGCGCGGCCAGGGTGAGCGACAGCCACTGCCAGTTGGTGAACTGCCAGGCCGGGACCATGGCCAGCAGCACCACCGGCACCGACAGCACGGCACTGACCAGCAGCCGCTGCCGGAGCACGGCCGGCTCGTGGTCGCGTTCGTCGATCGGCTCGGCACCGTCGGGGTCGTCGACCGGAGGGCGCGGAACGCTGGCGGTGTAGCCGGTCTGCTCCACCACGGCGATCAGCTCGTCCGGCCGTACGGTCTCGGGGAAGGACACGGTGGCCTTCTCGGTCGCGTAGTTGACCGCAGCGGTGACGCCGTCGAGCCGGTTCAGCTTCTTCTCGATCCGGGCGGC
>JBMDXL010000350.1:0-3821 GCA_048594465.1 Microlunatus sp.
GGGAGGGCCTGCGACAGCACCCCGACCACCTGGCTGACCCCCAGCTGGCGGACGAGTTCGCGTCCGCTGCCGACCAGTCCGAAGCCGAGCAGCCCGCGGACGGTCACGGCGCCCGGCGGCATCGGGCGGTAGAGCACGTACGCGGTGGGGCGCAGCCGGGCCGCCTCGACGGCGCTGATCCGCTTCTCGGTGCCGGTCCGGGGGTCGACGACGGCGTACGCCCCGGACTCCCGGGGCACCAGCACCACCGGGTCGCCGTGCGGGTCGGTGAAGGCCAGCATCGGCTCCAGCCCGTTGCGCCACCACGGTCCGGCCAGGGTGACGGCGCGGACCCGGACCCCCGAGGCCCGGGCGATGGCCCGCACCGGGTCCCAGTTGAGCCGTCGGGACCAGTCCGGCGGCTTGCGGATCTCGATGCCGGCGGCCCGACCGAGCAGCTGGCAGGCGGCCAGGACGAGGTCGGTGCTCGGATCGGTCTGCCAGCGCGCCTCGTCCTCGATCTGGTCGAAGCGGGCCAGTGCCGTGCGCCGGGCGCCCTGGTCCAGCTCGTGCCGGCCGGCCCCGCGCGCGGCGGAGCGGTCGGACTGCGCGATGGCGAGCTGCGCGAACGACCGCAGCAGGCTGGACTGGAGCTCGGCGACCGCGGTGTCGACGTGGTCGGCGGGCAGGGCCGGGGTGGTCTGGACCCGGACGGTGCCGCCGTGTCCGGCGGCCACGGCGAAGCCGGCCCCCAACGGCACCGGCAGCCCGGCGGTCACGTCCTGGCCGGCCACCCGGAACCGCGTCTGGTCCTCCGGGACGGCCCAGAGCAGCTCGGTGGGCGCGTTCAGCACCTGACCGGTGGTCAGCGACACCGAGCGGTCGGCCTCGACGGCGACCCGGGGACCGGGGGCGGGGAAGGCGGTCGCCGTCGCGGTCAGCCAGCGGTGCAGTCCCGTGCTCAGCTCCGCGCTGCCGGCCAGGGCTCCCACCCAGTCCCGCCGCACCGGCACCACGGTGGCGGCCACGCCCACGGCGAGCAGCCGCCAGCGGCGGCCGTCGAGCTCGAGCGGTGCGCAGCCGATCAGCAGGGCACCCGGCGTGGCGGTGGCCACGTAGCAGCGGCGCCCCGGTGCGCCGTCCGCGTCGGTGGCCACGACGAACAGGTCGACCTCGCCGGCGGACAGGAAGAAGGCGGTCTCGGTGCCCAGCAGCGGGACCGGGGTGCTGGCGTCGAGTCGCCGCGGTTCCCCGGCGACCAGGGGCAGCGGCAGCGTGACCGCCGGGCTCGGCTGGTTCACTCCGCCTCCACCAGCTGGGCGTAGCGGCCGCCCTCGGCCAGCAGCTCGGCGTGCGTGCCGCGCTGCACGATGGTGCCGCCGTCGAGCACGATGATCTCGTCGCAGTCCCGGATCGTGCTGAGCCGGTGCGCCACGATCAGACAGGTCGCACCCCGCCGCCGGAGGTTGCGGTCGATCCGCTGCTCGGTCTCGGTGTCCAGGGCGCTGGTGGCCTCGTCGAGCACCAGGATGCTGGGGTCGAGCACCAGGGCGCGGGCGATCTCCAGCCGCTGCCGCTGGCCGCCGCTGAAGTTGCGGCCGTCGGCCTGCACCAGCGACTCGTAGCCGCCGCTGCGGGTGACGATGTCGTCGTGGATGCAGGCGTCCCGGGCCGCGGCGATCAGGTTGTCGGCGGACACGGTGTCGTCCCACAGGGTCAGGTTCTCGTGCACCGTGCCCTCGAAGAGCATGATCCGCTGGTCGACGAAGGCGACCGAGGTGGTGATCATGGCGCGGTCCCAGCTCTCCCGTGGCCGGCCGTCGAACAGCACGTCCCCGCGCCACGGCTGGTAGAGCCCGAGGATCAGCTTGACCACCGTCGACTTGCCGGACCCGGAGGCGCCGACCAGGGCGACCCGGCTGCCCGGGTCGATCCGCAGACTGAAGTCCTGCAGCAGCGGCTTGCCCACCCGGGCGTACCCGAACTCGATGTCGCGGAGCTCCAGCCCCCCGTCCAGCCGGGGACCGTCCAGCCGGGCGTCCTCCCCGCGGTGCCGGGTGCGCACCACCGAGGCCGCCGCCGCCGGAGCCACCGTGATGGCCGGTCCGGGCTGGTCGCGGAACTGCTCCTCCACCTCGGCGTTGAGCACGTCGTTGATCTGCAGCAGCTGCCCCTGGGCGGTCTGGGCCTGCTGGGCCAGGGCGACGAGCTGGCTGATGGGGGACAGGAAGGAGGCCATCAGGGCCTGGAAACCGACCAGGATGCCCAGGGACAGCCCACCCCGCATCACGTCCAGACCGCCGATCGCCAGGACCAGCACCGAGATCAGCCCGGCCAGCGTGGTCGGCACCACGGCCAGCCCGTTGGTCAGCTTGCCCATGTCCTGGCTGGCCAGCAGGGACCGGGCCTGGAAACCGGCCCAGCGCTCGAAGGCGGAGTCCTCGGCGCCGGCGGTCTTGATGGCCTCGATGTTGGCCACCATCGACATGCCGAGCCCGGCCAGCCGGATGCTCTCCCGCAGCTGCAGCTGGTTGGCGGCGTCCCGGCGTCGGGAGACGTACCACAGGGCCACGATGTTGAGCAGCGAGGCGAGCACGGCGAGGCCGGCCAGCAGCGGGCTGTAGGCGACCATCACCACGCCGTAGATGACCAACCCGACGGTGGCCACGCCCGCGGTGACCAGCGGTCCGGCCAGCAGCTGGGCGATCCCGTCGATCTGGTCCAGCCGGCTGACCAGGACGCCGGGGAAGCGCTGGGTGAAGTACTGCACCGGGAGCTTGAGCAGGTGGTCGACCATCCGGAACGACCCGGACACGGCGAGCCGAGTCTGCAGCCGGGCCAGGAACCACTGCTGCACCAGGGTCAGGGTGCCGATCATCAGCGAGACCACCAGCACCGCCGACACCAGCGCCGCCGCGTTCTCGCTCGCCCCCGACCCCAGCACCGTGTCGACGAAGACGGTGGTGAACATCGGCAGCATCACCCCGGGCACGACCAGGAACAACCCGGCCAGGGCGGCCAGCAGGAAGCCGAGCCGGGCCGGTCGCATCCGGGCCACCAGGTCGGCCACCCAGGACCGGCGCTTGCCGCCGCGGACGAAGTCCGGACCGGGCGAGGCGTAGAGCGCGACCCCGCTGTAGAGCCGTTCCGCGTCGTCGGCGGCGACGGTCAGCCGTCCCTCCGCCGGGTCGTTGATGTAGACGCAGTCCTTGCCGTAGCCCTCCAGCACGACCCAGTGCGAGTAGCGCCAGAAGAGGATCTGCGGCAGCAGCTCGCCCTCGGCCAGCTTCGCGTACGGGCGTCGGTAGCCTTTCGCCTCCATCCCGTACGCCCGCGCGGCCTTGAGCATCATGCTCGCGTTGGACCCGTCGCGGGAGACCCCGCAGGCCTCCCGCAGCTCCTCCAGCGGCACCACCCGGCCGGCGTGGGCCAGCACCATGCCGAGCGAGGCGGCGCCGCACTCGGTCTCCTCCATCTGCAGCACCGTCGGCACCTTGACCCGGACGCGCGGGAACGGCGCGGGTGGCTCGGACCCGGGCAGACCGGGCACCCCCGCCGGGGTGGGCGCGGGAACGGTCCCGGTGCTCACGAGAAGACCACGCGGATCGGGTGCTGCTCGCTGAGGACGACCCGGGCCGTCAGCGGCACGCCCTGGGAGATGATGAAGGGCGGACCCTGACCGACGCTCCAGGCGTAGCCGGACACCGTCGAGGCGGGCTGCAGCCGGACCACCATCAGCAGCGCCGGCTCGGTGCCGAGCAGTGAGGACGCCACCGCCTCCTCCAGGTCCAGCTTGTCGGCCAGCTGGGCGATCGTGTACGGGTCGGCACTGATCTCGTCGA
>JBMDXL010000351.1:0-1569 GCA_048594465.1 Microlunatus sp.
GCCACGGGCGCAGCGGCCAGAGCCCCGGGCGCGTCCCGGTGGCCCTGGTGGGCCGGGGGAGCGCTGCTCCTGCTCGCCGCGCTCGCCCTCCTGCGCACCCCGGCCGCTCGGGCGGCCGCCTCACCCCGGTCCTGAGCGGACCACCCCCCCACCGGACGGAAAACCCCTGCCCCCCCTCCCCCGGCGCCGCGTCCGCGTCGCGAGCGCGGCCGTCGCGGCCCTGGCCGGCGGCTCGCTGGCCCTGCTGCCGGCCGCGCCCTCCCAGGCCGCGGACCTCACCTTGCAGTGGCGCCTCTCGCAGTACCTCGACGAGCACCTGACCGCCCAGACCTTCAGCGGTGGGGCCAGCGAGGACGCCTCGGGCGTGGTCACGTTCACCGCGGGGGCGGCCACCGCGAGCGCCGGGACCCGGACCGTGGCCTACCAGGGCGACGCCCGCTATGCCTTCGTCGTCGCCCCGGGCGGCGCCGAGTTCTACTCCTTCACGTTCTCCGACCCGGTCGTGAGCGTGACCCCCACGGGTGCCGGCACGGTGTCCGCCGACGTCGCGTGGACCGTGCAGGGCGTGAGCGGCAGCGCCGCCGACGCCGTCCTCACCACCTTCACGTCATCGACGTCGGCCGCCGACGTCCTCTCGGCCACCCCGCGCTGGGACGGCGTCGCCCCGGCCGACACCTACGGGACCGGCAAGCCGGTCGAGGGCCGCTCCTGGGCCGTCGACTTCGTGAAGGCCCTGCCCGCCAGCGTGCAGGCCACCTTCTACGCCAGCGGCAGCGGCAACGACCCCAAGAAGGCACCCGCCGCGCTGCAGGCCGCCGTACCGGCGACGGCCGTCGTGCCCGCCGTGACCGCCACGGTGACCGCGGCCTCGGCGGCGCAGGGCGTCAGCGTCAGCGTCAGCGGGACCGGCTTCACCGGCGTGACCAACCCCGGCGACAACGGCGTGTACGTCGGCGTCGCCCCCTCCGGCGGCCTCCCGGCGACCGGCAGCATGGCCGACCAGAGCAAGTTCGTCGCCGCGGACTGGGTCCCGGCCTCCGCGCTGACCACCGGGTCCTTCAGCCGCTCGCTGACCCTGCCGACCGCCAAGCTCGACCGCACCAAGGCCTACTCGGTCTACACCTGGCAGGCCCACAGCCACTCCAACGCCACCCAGGACACCGAGACGCCGCTCGCCATCGGCTGGGACGCCCTCAAGCAGGACGCCGCCGTCGCGGCCACGTGGCAGAAGAAGCCGAAGCACCAGCGCCAGAAGGGCAAGCTGGCGGTCGCCGTCACCGGCCCCGGCGGCGTCCCGACCGGTGCGGTGGCCGTGACGCTCACCCGCGGGAAGACGACGCGGACCGCGAGCGGGGTCCTCGCCGGCGGCTCCGCGGTCGTGAGGCTGCCGAAGCTCAAGCCCGGCACCTGGACCGTCACCGTGTCCTACGCCGGCGACGGCGGGTTCCGGGCCGCGCAGTCCGCACTCAGGGTCAAGGTCAAGGCGAAGGTCAAGGGCAAGGCCAAGGAGCCGCGCCGCTGACCCACCTGCTCACTGCGTACTGACGCACGACGGCCGGGCCACCCCCC
>JBMDXL010000352.1:0-3646 GCA_048594465.1 Microlunatus sp.
CCGCCGCCGATCTCGTTGCCGTTGCAGACGATGTCGTAGGCGTAGGCCAGCGCGTTGCCGGGGTCGTCGTCGAAGGAGTCGACCCACTCCGGCTTCGGCGACGTGAAGGCGTGGTGCACGGCGGTCCAGGCGCCGCTGCCGACGGCCACGTCACCGGCGGCCACCGCGGCGGCGGCCGGCTCGAACAGCGGGGCGTCGACCACCCAGACGAACGACCAGGCCGACTCGTCGATCAGCCCGCAGCGGCGGCCCACCTCGAGCCGGGTGGCGCCGAGCAGCGCCTGGGCCCCGCGCCGGGCGCCGGCGGCGAAGAACACGCAGTCCCCCGGCGCCGCGCCGACGGCGGCGGCCAGACCGTCCCGCTCGGTGTCGGAGAGGTTCTTGGCCACCGGACCACCGAGGGTGCCGTCCTCGGCCACCGTGACGTACGCCAGACCGCGGTGCCCCCGCTGCTTGGCGAACTCCTGCCAGGCGTCGAAGGTGCGTCGCGGCTGGTCGGCGCCACCGGGCATCACCACGGCGCCGACGTACTCGGCCTGGAAGACCCGGAACGGCGTCTCGGCGAAGTAGCCGGTCAGGTCGGTGATCTCGGTGGCGAACCGCAGGTCGGGCTTGTCGGAGCCGTAGCGCTCCATCGCCTCGGCGTAGGTGATCCGCGGGAAGGTGGCCGGGGTCTCGTAGCCGATCAGGGCCCAGATGGCCCGGGCCAGCGCCTCGCCGAGCTCGATCACGTCGTCCTGGTCGACGAAGCTCATCTCGATGTCGAGCTGGGTGAACTCCGGCTGCCGGTCGGCGCGGAAGTCCTCGTCGCGGTAGCAGCGGGCGATCTGGAAGTAGCGCTCCATCCCGGCGACCATCAGCAGCTGCTTGAACAGCTGGGGGCTCTGCGGCAGGGCGTACCAGCTCCCGGGCTTGAGCCGGGCCGGCACCAGGAAGTCCCGAGCACCCTCCGGCGTCGACCGGGTCAGCGTGGGGGTCTCGATCTCGACGAAGTCGCGGTCCACCAGCAGGTTGCGGGCGACCTGGTTGACCTTGCTGCGCAGGCGCAGGGCGTGGGCCGGGGCCGGGCGGCGGAGGTCCAGGTAGCGGTACCGCAGTCGGGCCTCCTCACCCACCGTCACCCGCTCGTCGATCTGGAAGGGCAACGGGCCGGAGGCGTTCAGCACCTCGATGGCGGTCGCGGCGACCTCGATCTCCCCGCTGGGCAGCTCAGGGTTGGCGTTGCCCTCCGGGCGCCGCTCGACCACCCCGGTGACGGCGATGCAGAACTCGTTCCGCAGGTCGTGCGCCCCGGAGGCCGCCAGGATCTCGTCCCGGATGACGACCTGGGCGACCCCGCTGGCGTCCCGCAGATCGACGAACGCCACCCCGCCGTGGTCTCGACGCCGGCCCACCCAGCCGGCTAGGACGCATGACTGACCGGCGTCGGTGGCACGCAGGGTGCCGGCGCCGTGGGTGCGGATCACGGGATGTTCCTCCAGATCGGGGGTGCCGTCGCGGACGCGAACGGCTGGTCGATCCTACGGGGGATGGCCCGGCGAGGTAGAACTTGTTTATGAGGCGTCTGCTGCTGGCCCTCGTCGCCGTGGGTCTGATCGTGTTCACCGGTGTCGTCAACCCGACACCGGCCGCTGCCTGCTCGTGCCTGGGCATCTCGACCCGGCGCGCCGTCGACCAGGCCGAGGCCGTGTTCCTCGGCACCGTGACCCGGGTGGACCAGACCCGGAGCGGCGGTGAGCGGGCCGCGGAGCTGCGCTTCGACGTCAGTCGGGTCTACAAGGGCACCGTCTACAGCGACCAGGTGATCACCACGCCCGCCGACTCGGCCGGCTGCGGGCTCACCCCGGACGTCGGCTCGACCTGGGTGATCTTCGCCAGCGGCGCCATCCAGGGCCAGGGCAAGGACGCCCGGCTCCGGCTGACCACGACCCTGTGCGACGGCAACCTGTCCGGCGACGCCCCGCCCCGCCTGCTCGGCCGGTCGACCCCGCCCCTGCCCGGCGCCTCCGACCGGTTGGAGCGCTCCGAGACCACCGACGCCCGGCTGACCCGGGGTCTGGTCATCGGCGGGGTCGGGCTGCTCGGTCTCGCTGCGCTCATCGGGCTCGGTCTGGCCTACCTGTGGCGCCCGAAGAAGACCTGACGCCAGGTCGTCAGGGCCGGAACGCCGACCCGATCCGGTCCAGCGCACCCTCCTCGATCGGCAGCCGACCGGACCGGGCCGCCGCCACGAAGGCGGTGTGGTCTGCCTCGGTCTGGTCCGCGTACGCCGAGGCGAAGCGGGCCATCGCCCGCTCGACGTTGTCACCCTTGCCGAAGTAGCCGGCGATCATGGACGCCCCGCTCGTCCGGGCATGGCCCTTGGCCAGCAGGTGCCCGACGATGCCGGCGTAGTCGGTCAACGCGGCGCTGTCGATGGCGTCCAGCGGGATGGTGCCCTTCATGTTGCGGAACTGGCGGACGTAGTACTGGAACTCCCCCACCGTCGTCCATCCGAGCAGCGGGTCGCTGACCGTCTGCAGCGCCTGCTGGTACTCCACCACCCGCTGGCCCTGGTGGGCGTGCCAGGCCGACTCGCCGTGCACGTACGGGGCCAGCACCGAGCGTCGCGCCTGCTTGAGCTGCAGGAACAGGACGTCGTCGGGACTGCTGCCTTCCAGCAGCACCACGTACGCCCGCAGGCCGACGCTGCCCACCCCGACCACCTTGTGGGCGACGTCCAGGATCGTGTAGCCGCCCACCACCCGGCGCCAGTGCGGGGCGAGCGTCTCCAGGTAGCCGTCCAGCGCCTCGGCGATGGCGTCCTCCTCCGCCCGCATCACGTGGGTGATCAGCGGCGGCTCCTCCACGATCTGCCGCTGGCCGTGGTGCTCGCGGGTGAACCGGGGCAGGGCCCGGTCCGATGTGCGGTGCCGGGCTCGTTTGGCCGATCGCTCGATCTCGGCCCGCAGCGTCTTCTCGGTGGCCGTCTCGTGCAACCGGTGCACGTCCAGCCGGTTGTAGGAGCGCATCAGCAACGGCTCGTCGGCCCGGAACACCACCTCGTCCCGGTAGGCCCGGACGCAGGAGGCGACCGAGTCCGCGCACTGCTGCTCGCTGCTGCCGTTCTCCCGGCCGGCCACCCAGATGCTGGCCACCAGCCGCCGCAGGTCCCACTCCCAGCCGCCGGGGTGGGCCTCGTCGAAGTCGTTCAGGTCGATCACCAGCTCGCCCTCGGGCGAGGCGTAGAAGCCGAAGTTGCCCAGGTGCGCGTCGCCGCAGATGACCGGGGTGATGCCGGTGGCGGGCAGGGCGGCCACGTCGGCGGCCATCACGACCGCGCTGCCCCGCAGGAACCCGTACGGCGAGCCGACCATCCGCGCCACCCGGGTCGGGACCAGCCAGTCCAGGCGACCCAGGTGGGACTGCCGGATGAGCTCGACCGGATCGGGCCGGTCGGCGCGGACCTCCCAGTGCGCGAGCGCGGACCGCGGGACCTTCTTGCGCAGCGCCTTGCCCAGGGCGTAGCGCTCCTTGCGGGAGGTGGGACGCTGCCGCAGCGACCCGTACGGGGCGCTGTCGGCCTCGGCCAGCACCACGTGCCCGTTACCGCCGGTGGTCATGGCCGGAGACTAGGGCACGAGGTCCGACGACGCCGGGGCCGGTC
>JBMDXL010000353.1:0-23962 GCA_048594465.1 Microlunatus sp.
CGGCCGCCGACCGCGTCTTCGATCTGCTGGAGCAGCCGGCGAGTGTCCCTGACCTGGGAGCCGCCGACTCGTCGAGGCTTGAGCACCACCGAGGCCTGGAGCTGCGAGGCGTCCGCTACTGCTACCCGGATGCCAGCTCGGCTGCGCTGAAGGGTGTGGACTTCCACGTCCGGCCGGGGGAGACCGTCGCGTTGGTTGGTCATTCCGGCGCAGGTAAGTCCACGACCGCCCTGTTGGTGGCGCGGTTGGCCGACCCTGACGCCGGGTCGCTGCTGGTGGGCGGGATCTCCGCGGCCGACCTGCCCCTGCGTGATCTGCACCGACTGGTGGCGATCGTGCCGCAAGACGTCTTTCTGGTGCACGACTCGCTGGCGGCGAATGTGCGACTGGGACAGTCCTCCGTCGGCGATGACGAGCTGGACAGGGTGCTCGGCCTCGTGGGACTGGACCCGGTCATCGCCCGGCTCCCGGAGGGGCTGCATACCGTGGTCGGCGATCGTGGTGCGCGGTTGTCAGGGGGAGAGCGTCAGCGGGTCGCGTTGGCTCGCGCCCTGCTGCGCCGTCCCCGGATCCTGGTGATCGACGAAGGGACGTCGATGTTGGATGCGTTGAGTGAGCAGGAGCTGCGGGCGGCCGTCGCGTCCGGGTCCAGTGACCGCGCCACGCTGGTGATCGCTCACCGGCTGTCAACCGTGGCGGCCGCCGACCGCGTGATCGTGCTGGAGCGCGGGACTGTCGTCGGCTCCGGCACGCATACAGAGCTGTTGACGACCTCGGGTGCCTACCGGCACCTGGTGCTCGATCAGTGGCAGGGTCTTCGAGATCTCCTGCCCTCGGGGTGACCCGTGGTCAGTCGCTGCGTCCCTGGCGGTCGTAGCGCCGGCGGAACTTCTCGACCTGGCCCGCGGCGTCGAGGACGCGCGCGGTGCCTGTGTAGAACGGGTGGCTCGCCGAGGAGATCTCCACATCGACGAGCGGGTAGGTGCGTCCGTCTTCCCACTCGATCGTCTGCGACGACGTGATCGTGGATCGAGTGAGGAAGGCCAGACCTCCGGAGCGGTCGCGGAAGACCACAGGACCGTAGGCGGGATGGACGTTCGGTTTCATGGCAGGCCTTTCGAGAGCGGAGAAGCTCGCGACGCGATGTCGCGCAGCCTCCAGCGGTCATTCGGTAATGACTATCATTATCATCTCAACCCTGCGGCGCGCGCACCCACGAGGAGCAGATGATGAGTCGGTCCGAGCTGATCCGGGCGGTGGCGGCGCGATCCGCGCTGTCCACCGAGCTCGTGGAAGTCGTTCTCGGCGCCATCGAGGACGAGTTGGTCGCCCGAGCAGCGGCCGGCGAGCACCTGAGGTCGACGGGAGTTCTCAGCCTCGACGTCACCGCCCGACCTGCGCGTGCAGGCCGCCATCCGCAGACAGGGGAGACCATGACCATCGCGAAGGGGCATCAGGTGCGCATTCGGGTGGGTAGCCGCCTGAAACGGGCTGTCCGAGATGTGTGAGTCCGAGAGCAATCCAGTCGACCGCGCGCGGCGCCCAGAAGCGATGACTCGGCACCAGTCGGGGTGTTCCGCATCATCGACACCGATCATCAGCACGGGCAGCGGGCCCGCTGCTCGAGGCAGCGTCTTCGACTCTCGCACCCTCTGGATGGACTCGGCGTCGACGCGCAGCTCGAGCAGTCGCGTCACCCCGGTGCGAAGCCTGTCGCGACCGGTGTGGTGGCACGACCGCACGCGTCACGTCACCCTGTGAGCGATCGGACTGCGCGATCACAGATCCACAGCGCAGCCCGTCGGTCCTACCTCCCGGCAGCCTGCTCAGATCGGTCAGCCCGGGCAGGCGGACGGTAGCGTACGTCGCAACGGAGGCTGACTGCGCGACAGGAGGTGGCGCGGCGACCGTAGATCTAGCGAGGACGACGAGCGTGGTTCTGGGCAAGCTGGCCGATCTGGACTTCGACGCCGTCATCTTCGACATGGACGGCACGCTGATCGACTCGACCCCGGCCGTGGCCCGGGCCTGGACGACCTGGGCGCAGGAGCACGGTCTGACCGCCGAGCAGCTGGCCGGTCACCACGGGATGCCCTCGGCCCGGGTCGTGGCCAAGCTGCTGCCCGACCACCAGCACGCGTCGGCCATCGAGCGGATCAACGCCCTGGAGATCGACGACGTGCACGACATCGTGGTGCTCCCCGGGGCGGCGGACGCGCTGGCTGCCCTCCGTTCGGCCCGCAACGCCATCGCCACGTCCTGCACGATGCCGCTGGCGCAGGCCCGGATCGCCGCGGCGGAACTGGCCGCGCCCTCGGTCCTGGTGACCGCGGACCAGGTCGAGCACGGCAAGCCCGCCCCCGACCCCTTCCTGCTGGCGGCCGACCGACTCGGCGTGGCGCCGGAGCGCTGCCTGGTGGTGGAGGACGCCCCCGCCGGGCTGACCGCCGCCGCGGCCGCCGGCTGCTACCGGCTCGCGGTGATCACCACCACCCCGGAGGACGAGCTGGAGGCCGACGGGATCGTGCGCAACCTCGGGGACGTGGAGTTCCTGGTGGCCGACGACGGCACCATCCGGGTCCGGGAGATCGTGGCATGAGGAGAACCCGCCTGAGCACGACCGTCGACGCGACTCTTCTCCGAGATGCGCGGGATCTTCGCTCAGGTGTGTCCGACGCCGACCTCATCGACGAGGCGCTGGAGGCGTTCATCAGCCGCCACCGTCGCGCCGAGGTGGATGCCGGCTAGGCAGCGTACGACGACCGCCCGCTCGAGGAGGCGGATGAGTGGGGCGCTCTTGCCTCGTTCCGGCGAGCGGCTGGGACTTCCTGAGCAGTGATCACCCGCGCTGTGTGTGGTCGGCGGTGCAGGTCGACTGTCAGCCCTGACGTCTGTCGTCGGTCCTCTCGGGTCAGCCCTTCAGGGCTCCCGACATCACGCCCTGGATGAACTGCCGCTGGAAGAACATGTACAAGATCAGCACCGGCAGGGCCACCAGCACCGCGGCGGCGGCCATCAGGTTGAGCTGCTGGGTGTAGCGGGTGGAGAACGACCCCAGAGCCAGGGTGACCGGCATCTTCGCCTCGTCGTTGATCAGCACGAAGGCCAGGAAGTAGTCGTTCCAGGTCCACATGAACATCAGCAGCACCATGGTGATCAGACCGGGCCGGATCACCGGCAGCACGATCGACCAGAGCATCCGCAGCCGTCCGGCGCCGTCCAGCTCGGCGGACTCGACCAGCTCGCGGGGGACCGCCTGCAGCGTCGCGCGCATCCAGAACACCCCGAAGGACACCCCGAGGCCGGCGTGGGCGATCACCAGGCCGACCAGGCTGGAGGTGAGCCCGACCGTCCGCAGGTTGAAGTAGAGCGGGACCAGGATCCCCTCCAGCGGGATCATGATGCCGGCCAGGATGATCGGGAAGACGATCCGGCTGCCGGGCATGGCCAGGATGGTCAACCCGTAGCCGGCCAGGATCGAGACCGTCGAGGTGATCACCACCGCGCCGACGCAGATGATCAGGCTGTTGAGCAGGTGGGTGGTGAAGTCGGCCTGCACCCAGGCGTCGGCGAAGTTGGCCAACCGGATGTTCTCGAGATCCACACCTGCGTTGGCTTTCGGGCTGGTGGCGGCCAGCAGCAGCCAGCCCACCGGCAGCACCACGGCCAACGAGAACAGCGTCAGGATCACGTACGAGAACACGGTCTCGAGTCGGGTGCCGGCCATCAGGCGTCCCGCTCCACGAGACGGACGATGAGCAGGGCCACCAGCAGGCAGGTCACGGCCATCACCACGCCGATGGCCGCCGCCGCACCGACGTCGCCGACGGCGAACGCCTTGGTGTAGAGCAGGAAGGAGGGGGTGATGGTCGAGGTGCCCGGGCCGCCGCGGGTGGTCAGCCAGACCAGGTCGAAGGTGCGCAGGGCCCCGGTCACGGTCAGGGTCAGGGCCACCGCGATCTGTGGTCGGAGCCCCGGCAGGGTGACGGCGAAGAACTCCCGCACCAGACCGGCGCCGTCGACCCGGGCGGCGTCGTACAGGCTGGTGGAGATCGACGACGAGCCGGACACGAACAGCACCATGCAGAGCCCGAACGTGGTCCAGGTGCCGACCAGACCCAGGGCGGGCAGGGCCAGGGTGAAGTCACCCAGCCAGTCCCGGGCCAGGGCCTCCAGCCCGATCGCCTGGAGCGCGTTGTTGATCGGCCCCTCCGGACCGTAGAGCTGCTTCCACAGCACGGCCACCACCACCGAGGTCAGCACCTGGGGCAGGAAGATGACCCAGCGGAAGATCGCGAAGCCCGGGCGTCGGTAGCGGGCCAGCAGCGCCGCACTGAACAGCCCCAGGGTGATCGGCAGCACGGCGTAGAAGATCACCAGCACACCGATGTGCCCGATGGCCTCGGCCAGCAGCGGGTCGTCGAAGAAGGCCAGGTAGTTGTCCAGTCCGACGAAGACGGCCGCGGACACCCCGTCCCACCGGTAGAGGGAGTAGTTGATGCTCTGCACCGACGGCAGCAGCACGACGAAGGCGTACAGCAGCAGGGCCGGCGCCACGTAGAGCCAGCCCACCCACCGCCGACGACCGCGTCGCGGACCGCGGGGGGCGGGGGTGCTCCGACGCCGGGCCCGGCGCGCCTGGGCGGCGAGCGGGCTCTCCGCCGTCACCGTCGGTTCCGCCACGGTCCTACTTGCCCTGCGACTTCCGGAAGGCGTCATAGTCCTTCTGGCAGGCCTCGACGAGCTGGTCGGGGGTGATCTTGCCGGCCAGCAGCAGCTGGGTCTGGGCCCCCAGGGTGTCGAGCATGGTCGGCGACGCCCAGTCGAAGTAGGGCACGAAGCCGTCGGTCTCCTGCACGGCGTTCAGCTCGGCCAGCTCGTCGGCCAGCAGGGCACCCGCGTCGGCGGGCTTGGTGAAGGTCCCGTTGAAGGGCATCACCCCGGTCTTCAGGGCGATGTCCCCGGCCTCGGTGCTGGAGACGAAGTCGAGGTAGGCCGCAGCCGCGTCCGGGGACTTGCTCTTGGTGGCGATGGAGAAGTTCTGGTTCGAGGCGCCGGTGGCCTGCAGCGGCATCCCCTCGGTCGGCAGCAGGAAGGTGCCGAACTTGTTGGCTGTCGCCACGTTGTTGAACGGCAGCGAGTCGGAGTAGTAGAAGTAGTAGACCCCGGTGCCCTCCACGAAGGCCTGACCGGAGTCCGAGCCCGGGGTGCCGGCGAAGTTCTTCGGCAGGTAGCTGTCGGCGGCCCACTGCTGGTAGAGCGCGCCGGCCTCCTTCATCCCGATGTCGGTGGCCGAGCCGCCTGTGCCGTAGACGAAGTCGGCGATCTTCTGCTTCTCGGCGAACACGTTCATCAGGGCGAAGAGCGTGGTGGTGCTGAGCCACTGGTCCTGGGTGCCGATCATCATCGGCACCTCGCCGGCCGCTTTGGCCTTGCTCAGACTCTGGGTGAACTCGTCGAACGTGGTCGGGGTGGCGAGACCCAGCTTCTCCAGCTTGGACCGGTTGAAGTAGACGGTGATGAAGCCGCCCTGGGCGATCGGCGCCCCGAACCAGGAGCCGGTGCCGATCTGGCTGCCGTCGGCGGCCACCTGGTGCATCTTGGCGATGGTGGCGGGGATCCGCTGGTCCCAGCCGTAACCCTTGGCGTACGCGTCCAGGTTGAGGATCAGCCCGGCCTTGGCGAAGGTCCCGATGCCCTGCCAGCCGTTGTTGGCCGGCACCACGTCCGGGGCGGAGGCATCGGAGAGCTTGAGCTTCAGGGTCTTGTTGATGTCGTCGAAGGTGGCGCTGGTCCGGTTCACCTTCAGCTTCGGGTACTTCGCGGTGAAGGCGGCGTTGACCGCGGTCACCCACTGCGCCTGCATCGACGCCTTGTCGGTCCAGGTGTCCAGGGTGGTGATGGTGGTCTCGGGCAGCGACGCGGGATCGGTGTTCACGTCGGTCGGCGCGCTCGACGCGGCCGGGGCGGAGCCGCCCGGGGCGCAGCCGGCCAGCGGGATGGTGACAGCCGCGGCCGCGAGGCCGAGGAAGGTCCGGCGGTTGGTGATCATGGTGTCTCCTCGTCGAGCCGCTGCGGGCGGGGTCAGAACGGTGATCGTACGGGTCGGGCTGGGGGCTACTGGGCGTCTTCGTGGACGCGGTCGTGGATCAGGTGCTGGGGTCCGTGCTCGTCGCCGGCCATCGGGGCCGGCGGGGTGAACGTGCTGGTGATCTGCTGCGTGGTGCCGGTGGCCGCCGCCTCCATCGCCGCCAGCATGATCTCCAGCACGTGGTAGGCGTGCTCGGGGCGGGTGTAGGGCTGCTGCCCGGTCCGGACGCAGTCGATCATGTGCCGCAGACCGTCGGTCCACGGCCAGTAGCGGGACTTGCTGTGGAAGGTCTGCCAGGACCCGAGGGAGTTCTCCCACAGCTGCAGACCGTCGGGGGCCCAGTCGTCGCCGAGCATCTGCACCGTGCCGTCGAGACCGTAGACCTCGACCGCCGGGCCCAGGTACTGCTGCATCCCGAACGCGGTGGTCACGGTGGCCAGGACGCTGCCGCGGTCGTCGCCGAGCTCGAGCAGCAGCTGGAACGTGTCGTCGGTCTGCACCTCGATCTCCTCGCCGTCGACCACCCGGCGGGAGCGGGTCAGCGTGGTCATGGCGGTGACCGAGCGGCAGGGCCCGAGCAGACCGGTCAGCGTGGTGACGTTGTAGACCCCGAGATCGAACAGCGGACCGCCGCCGGGGCCGTAGAACCACTGACCCCAGTCGGGACCGTTCCAGCCGTAGCGGGCCCGGGCCAGCAGCGGGCGGCCGATCCGGCCGTCGCGCATCATCCGCGCCATCCGCTGGTAGTCCGGGCTGAGCAGCACGTGCGGGGCGCAGAGCAGGTTGGCCGGGCCGCTGCGGTCCAGCTCGACCAGTCGGGCCGCCTGCTCCAGCGAGAGCGACATCGGCTTCTCCACCAGCACGTGGTGACCGGCGGCCAGCGCCTGCTCGGCCAGGTCGCCGTGCTCGGGCATCGAGGTCAGCACCACCACCAGGTCGATCGTGGGGTCGTCGATCACGTCCTGGGGATCCAGGGTGCTGGCCGCGGTGGGGAACTTCGCCTCCACCTCGGCGATCCGGTCGGCGCGCAGATCGCAGATGGTCGGTGCGGACGCGTGCCCGCGGGCGATCTCGTTGACCAGCAACGGCATGTACGCGTGCTGCATGACGCTGCCGCAACCGATGATGCCGACCGAGACCGTCTCCGCCATGACGCTCCTACAGAGTGGGGTGAAAAGAAGGAATCTGCTCGCCCAACGTACCGCTGGCAGACCAGTTATGCCAGATTTGACCACATGACCTCCTCAGTGGTTCGTCGCGCCACTCCGCGACCGCATTTCCACGAGCCGCGGTTGATCCGCCGGGCAGACGCGGCCCCGCACGTCTGGGGCGACGCCGAGGGCGGCTACGTGACCGACCGGGTGATCTCCTCCTCCGACCAGCTGCACGTGCTGGAATTCGAGCTGCCGCCCGGGGCGGGCTTCGGTCACACCGCCAGCAACCCCACCCTGTTCGCCGCCGACGTGGCCTACCTGTGCGTCGCGGGCACGCTGTGCCTGGCCGACCCGGAGTCCGGCGAGGTGCTGCTGGTGCCGGCGGGCAGCGGGGTCCACTTCGCCCGCGACACCTGGCACCACGGCTTCGCCGTCGGCCCGCAGACGGCCCGGGTGGTGGAGTTCATGTCCCCGCCGCCGGTGCTGGGGACCGCCTCCACGTACGGTCGGACGAAACCGCTGCTGACCGAGTGCCGTTACACCGACGACCGCTGGGCGGGGCGTTGGCCCGGGGCGCTGGACGAGCAGCGCCGGGGCCGGCGGCTGGTGCCGCTGCGGGTCGACGACGGTCTGCTGTCCTTCCGGGACGCCTCGCCCGCCCACCTGGTCTGGACGCTGCTGGACACCCCGGTGCTGACGGTGGTCCGCGGCGAGGTCCAGCCGGGCACCGTCGACTCCTTCGCCGTGCAGCAGCGGGAGACGGTGCTGCGGGTGGTCGAGGGCGAGCTGTGGGTGGACGTCCGGGATCCGGGGGAGGCCGACGCGGCGTACACGGTCGGTTGCCTGCAAGCCGGCGACGCCTGCTTCGTCCCCGCCGGGCACGAGCTGCGGACGCTGGTGCGCGCCGAGCGGCCGGCGGTCTACCTGCAGGGTGCGGCCCGGGTCCCCGAGGGGTGGCGGCCGTGAGCCGGCGGGGCAGGGGCGTGGTGTGCCCGGGCTGACCGTCGCCCTGGACGTCGGGGGCACCAAGCTGGTGGGCGCGCTGCTGGACGTGGGCGGGGTGCGGCACCGGCTCGAGCGGGCGACTCCCGGGCCGCCCGGGGCGGCCGACCCGCGCTCGACCTCCTTGCGTGCGCTGGCGGCCGAGCTGGCCGAGCTGGCTCGGACGGACGCGGCGAGCGCCGGACCGGACTCCCGGGGCGAGCCGGTGACAGCGGTCGGGATCGGTTGCTGCGAGTACGTGACGGACAACCGGCTGACCAGTCGCGAGGTGCTGGCCTGGACCGAGCAGCCCACCGCCTGGCTGCCGACGGTCTTCCCGGGCGCCCGCGTGGTGGTCGAGTCCGACGTCCGCTGCGGGTTGCTGGCCGAGCGCCGCCTCGGGGCGGTGGCGGGTGTGGACTCGGCGGTCTTCGTCTCCTGGGGCACGGGGCTGTCGTCGGCGCTGCTGCTGGACGGTCGGATCTGGCCCGGCTCGCGGGGCCGGGCGATCGCCCTGGGGGAGCTGCCCGGGCCGCTCGGACTCAACCTGGAGCAGTTCGCCTCCGGCGCCGGGATGGCCGCCCGCTGGGGTGCCGCGTCTGGTCGACCCGGTCGCGACACCCGCGCCCTGCTCGCTGCCGCCGAGCACCGGGAGACCACCGCCCTGGCCATCGCGGCCACGGCCGGTCAGGCGCTGGCCGACGCCCTCGCCGCCGTGGTCCGGCTGCTGGAGCCGGAGCGGATCGTGTTGGGCGGGGGGCTGGGCTGCGCCGACACCGCGGCGCGGCGAGCGGTCCTGCGGCAGTGGGAGCGGCTCGGGTCGCCCGCGGAGCTGGTGGTGGCCGGGCTCGGACCCGACGGCCCGCTGCTGGGCGCGGGACTGGCCGCCGGCTGGCGCGGCTGAGGGGTCAGACGGCGCTGCGGAACAGGTCCGCGGTGAACCGGTAGGCGTCGCCGCGGTAACGGTTGACGGTGATGATGATCGGGACCCGGTCGACGGTGAAGGTGACGTCCCGGGCCACCAGCACGGCCGCGCCGGCCGGCAGGTCCAGCAGCTCGCACTCCCACTCGCCCGCGTTCATGGCCTGGACGGTGTACGTGGACCGGTGGACCCGGATGTCGTGCTCCTCCAGGGCGCCGTAGAGCGACCGGTCGGTGAGGTCCTCCGCCGCCAGCCACTCGACCCGCCGCAGCGGCAGCACGGCGCTCTCCACGGTGATGGGCACGCCGTCCATGCCGCGCAACCGGACGATCTCGACCAGCGGTGCCGCGGCGGCGACCTGCAGATCGGCGGCCTCCTCGAAGGTGGCCGGTCGGGTCTGCCGGGACAGCACCCGGGAGGTGGCCCGGAGCCCCCGCTGGGCGGCCAGCTCGGTGAAGGAGACGAGCTGGCTCGGTGGCTCGCCGAGGACCAGCTGGGGGACGAACCAGCCGCGCTGGGCCGAGGCCACCAACCGTCCGTCCTCGGCCAGCTGGAGCAGGGCCAGTCGCAGGGTCGAGCGACTCACCTTCAGCTCGTCGGCCAGGGCCCGCTCACCGGGCAGCCGTGAGCCGGGGGGGTAGACACCGCGGTCCAGCAGGGCCGCCAGCTGCTGGTGCGCCTGCTCGCGCGCCGGACCTCCGACCATGCGGTGACCATACCAGTTGCCAGCACTGGCTCATCCGGGCGTCGCACGACGATCACCGGGCACCCCGCGACAGGTATCTGGTCTGACTGGTATCGTCACCGTCGTGCCGGTATCTCCCCGCGTGCTGCCCGGCCCTGACGAGATCGGGGCCGAGGTCGCCGCCCTGATCGTGGACCGCTACCGACGCCACACCCCGGGCCGGCCCTTCCTGCTCGGCTGTCCCGGTGGGCGGAGCCTGGCCAGCACGTACGCGCACCTGGCCCGGCTCACCGCCGCCGCCGAGCTGGACCTGAGCGATCTGGTCGTGGTGATGATGGACGAGTACGTCGAGGCGACCGAGGACGGCTTCCGCCCCGTCGCGCCGACGCTGTCGCACTCCTGCCGGCGGTTCGGTCGCGAGGTGATCGTCGCGCCGCTGGACGCCGCGCGGCCGGCGGACCGGCAGCTCGGTGCCGACCGGCTCTGGCTGCCCGACCCGGGCGACCCGTCCGCGTACGAGGACCGGATCGCGGACGCGGGTGGGGTGGACCTGTTCCTGCTCGCCTCCGGCGCCGGCGACGGGCACGTGGCCTTCAACCCGCCCGGCACCGACCCGGCCGCCCGGACCCGGGTGGTGCCGTTGCCGGAGTCCACCCGACGGGACAACCTGGCCACCTTCCCCACCTTCGGCGGCCGCCTCGACGCCGTGCCGCGCTACGGCGTCACCGTCGGTGTCGCGACCATCCGGGAGCAGTCGGCCGAGGTCGTGATGGTGGTGCACGGCGCGGACAAGCGCCGGGCGGCCGAGCGACTGACCAGCGCGGAGGCGTACGACCCGGACTGGCCGGCCACCGTGTGGGCCGCGTGCCGGAACCCGCACCTGTACCTCGACCGGGCCGCGGCGGCCCGCCCCGCGCCCGCGGTCTCCTCCTGATCTGTCGTTTCCCCAGCTGTTCCCACCGCCCCAGAAAGGCATCCCATGGCCTCGATCAAGCTCGCGTACGTCGGCGGCGGCTCCTCCCGGGCCGCCGGCACGATGGCCTCGCTGCTGGCCCACGGCAAGGAGTTCGACGGTTCCCACGTGGTGCTGATCGACCAGCGCCAGGACCGGCTCGACCTGGTGGAGCGGATCGCCACCAAGCTCGTCCGGGCCCAGGGCCTGGACATCACGGTGGAGACGACCACCGACCAGCGGGCCGGTCTGACCGACGTCGACGCCGTCCTGTCCAGCTACCGCCCCGGTGGTTTCGAGCTGCGCCAGGCCGACGAGCTGATCCCCATGCGGCACGGCGTGATCGGTCAGGAGACCCAGGGCCCCGGCGGGATGATGATGTCGTTCCGGTCCATCCAGGTGATCCAGAGCATCCTCGACGACCTGGACGCGGTGGCGCCGCGGGCCGTGATCTTCAACTACACCAACCCGGTCAACATCGTGTCGCAGGCCGTCACCTCGCACAGCGAGCGGCTGATCTACTCGATGTGCGAGGGACCGATGACGTTCTGGCAGCCCGTCCTCACCACCGCGGGGCTCGATCCCGACCGGGCCGAGGTGATGATGGCCGGGGTCAACCACAACTGCTGGTCCACCGTGCACACCTACGACGGTGAGGACCTGATCCCGCACCTGGCGGCGGGCTACGAGAAGATCGCCGACGACCCGACCGTGCCGGTCTGGGAGAAGCGGATGCTGCACCTGGCCGTGGCCATGGGCTCGGTCCCGTCGGACTACTTCCGCTACTACTACTTCGGCGAGGAGTACTTCCGCGAGGCGCAGGCCCACCGGCTGACCCGGGCCGGCGTGCTGCTCGACGCGCTGCCCGGCTACTGGGAGCACTACGCCGAGCAGGCCGACGCCGAGGTGCCCGAGCTGGACCCGAACCGCTCCCGGGGCGGGATCCACGAGCTCGAGCTGGCCATCGACGTGATGTCGGCCTACTACAACGACGCGCCCGCCCGGCTCCCGGTCAACCTGCCCAACACCGACGGAGCGCTGCCCGGGTTCGACGACGACACCGTGGTCGAGGTGTGGTGCGACGTGGACGCCTCCGGGGCCCGCCCGGTGCCGCAGCAGCCGCTGCCGCACAGCGTCCGGGGGATCACCCAGACCCTGGCGGAGTTCCAGCGGCTGGCCGCCGAGGCCGCCTGGGGCGGCACCCGGGCCGACGCCGTACGGGCCCTCACCGCCCACCCGTTCGTCCGCAACCTGCACGTGGCCGAGGAGCTCTACGACGACCTCGCGTACGCCAACCGGGAGTTCCTGCCCGAGCGCCTGCTGCGATGACCGAGGCCCCGGAACTGGTGCTGGGGGTCGACGCCGGCAACTCCAAGACGGTCGCCGTGGTCGCCGACACCGACGGGCGGGTGCTCGGCTTCGGTCGGGCCGGCAACGGGGACATCTACGGGGCGGTGAGCGAGCAGGCCGCGGTGGCGGCGGTGGTGTCGGCCGCCGAGGCGGCGATGACGGCCGCGTACGGTCACGCCGACCCGGCTGAGCTGGGGCATGCGGCGTTCTGTCTGGCCGGGCTGGACTGGGTGTCGGACCACGTGTTCTGGGACGGCCAGCTCGATCAGCTCTGGCCCGGCCTGTCCCGGACCCTGCACAACGACGGCTTCGCGCTGCTGCGGGCGGGCGAACCGACCGGGGTGGGCGTGGCCCTGTCGATCGGCACCGGCGGCGCCGTGGTCGCCCGCGGTCCCGAACGGGAGTGGACCGCCTCGTTCTGGCTCAGCGACCCGCTCGGCGGCGGTGAGCTCGGTCGGGCCGCCTTCCACGCCGTGGTCCGCGCCGACCTCGGCATCGACCCGCCCACCTGCCTGACGGCGACGCTGCTGACACGGTTCGGCCACGCCGACGTGGCCTCGATGCTGGAGGCCGGGACCCGACGCGGGGGGACACCGCCCACGTACGCGGCCCTGGCCCGCGACGTGCTCGACGCGGCGGGGCGGGGGGACGTGGTCGCCCAGCGGATCGTCGACGGGCAGGCCCGGTCGCTGGCCCGCTACGCCCGGGCGGCCTGCGCGCGGGTCGGGTTGGCGGGCGAGGGGACCACCGTGGTGCTGGGCGGATCGGTGCTGAGCAGCGAGAACCCGGCGCTGCGGGACGCCACCGTCGCCGCGCTGGCGCGCGAGCTGCCGGGAGCACGAGCCGTGCTGAGTGTGCGGTCGCCGGTGGTCGGGGCCGCCCTCGAGGCCATCGCCGAGCTGCGTGGGTCGGTCCCCACCGAGGTGGCCGCCCGGCTGGCCGACCACCGCTTCCCGCCGGAGTTCCTGCTCACCTGAGTTGGTGGCGGAGCGGCGGATCCGACGCAGAGTGCGTCGAACTCACCCCGACTGGGCTCCCGCCCGGCGTGTCGCGCCGATCTCGGCCCGATCGGGGTGAGTTTTCCGCAGAGGTCAGCCGCCGCTCTTGCGACGGAAGACGCGCTTGGTCTCGATCGGACCGTGGGCGTGGACGGGACCGGTGCCGGCGTCGAGGTGGTCCTCGCCCTTGCGGCCCTTCTTGGCCTCCAGCGCCTCCCGGAACTTGCGCTTGGTCGCGTCTTCCGGGGTCTCGGCCTGGTCGGGCGTGTTGTCGGCGGTCATGCCGTCATTCTGCCCGGCCGGTCGTCGACAGCGCGACCGGGTTACGCCGCCCGGGTGTCGGGCCGGGCGGCGGCCCCGTGACGTCAGCCGTTGGACTGGGTCGGCCACCGGGTCGGCGAGGCGGGCTGTCCCTGCGGCGGACCCCACTCCGAGCGGGGCTGCGAGCCCTGTCCGTCGCCGGGTTCACCCGGCTGGTCGCTCCGCCGGGTCTCGCCGTACGGCTCGGTGGCCGAGGCCGCGCTCAGCGGGGTGGCCGCGGAGTCGGCGCCGTCGGTGGCCTGACCCGGCAGCGGCACCAGGGTGACCGCCGTCCCGTACGCCACGACCTCGCTCATGTTCTGGGTGATCTCGCTGCAGTCGAAGCGCAGCCCGAGGACCGCGTCCGCGCCGGCCGACTCGGCCATCTCGACCGCGCGGGCGATGGCGTCCTGACGGGAGCGGGTGAGCATGGCGACGTAGCCGGCCTCCATCCCGCCCGCCCGCAGCTCCGGCGGCAGGTCGCGGCCGCGGGCCACCACGCCGACCACGTCGCCGACGATCTCGGCGATCTCGCGGCCGGGCAGGGAGTCAAGGGTGACGACCGGGATCGAGCGGGGCGCCACGGTCGGCCGGGGCGGGGTCTGGGCGACCCACTGACCCTGCCCCTGCGGCGCCTGCCCCTGCTGTCCTGGCTGCCCCTGCTGACCCGGCTGGCCCTGCGGGGGCTGCCCGTACGGATTCGGCTGCCCGTACGGCGGCTGCTGACCGTACGGCTGGGGCTGACCCGGCTGGGGCTGACCGTACTGCGGCCGCTGGCCGTACTGGACCGGCTGGCCGTAGGGACCCTGCGGCGGCTGACCCTGGGGCCCCTGGCCCGGTTGCCCCTGCTGGTAGGGGTTCTGGCCGTAGGGCTGCTGGTACGGGTTGGGCGGCTGCTGCCCGTAGGTGCTCATGGAAGCAAGATACTCAGCCCGCGCCAGCGGCGGCGCCCGGCCGATCAGCCGAGCTGGGTCATCTCCACGGTGACGAACATGTCCGAGGCGCCACCGGAGTAGGTGCCGCGGAGCGGGGCCACGTCGCCGTAGTCACGACCGTGCCCGACCCGGACGTAGTGCTCCGACAGCCGCTGCCGCTGGGTCGGGTCGTAACCCACCCAGCTGCCGCACCACCACTCCACCCAGGAGTGCGACTCACCCTCCACGGTGGCGTTCGGGGTGGTGCCGTCGGCCGGGAACAGGTAGCCCGACACGTACCGGGCCGGCAGCCCGATCGACCGCAGCGCTCCGAGGGCGACGTGGCTGTAGTCCTGGCAGACCCCGGCCCCGCCCGCCCAGACGTCCCGGGCCGTGCTGGTGACCGCGGTCGACCCCCGCCGGTAGCTGAGGCGGTCCGCCACCAGCCGGCAGACGTCCAGCCCGGCGAGGCGGGGCGCCTGACCGGCGACCCCCTGGGCCAGCTCCAGCAGCTCGTCCGGCGGGGTGGTCCGCTCGTTCACGGTCAGGAACTCCGACATCGAGTCGGTCACGCCGCGGTCCTGCAGGGCGGCCCACCCCAGGTCGCTGGCCGGCACCCGGCGGTCGGTGTCCCAGGCCAACCCGTCGCCGCGAGTCTCGACCACGGCCTGCGAGCGCACGGTCAGGCGGGAGTGCCGCTCGTGCACCTCGAAGGTGGTCACCGCGGTGCCCCAGTAGTCGGTGTAGCTGATGCTCCAGGCCGCCGGCTCGATGCTCAGCCGGCTGCTCCACACGGTCTGGGTGGCGTTCACCGACGGGGTCATCCGGGCCTCGTTGTAGGAGGCGCGGACCGGGGAGGCGTACCGGAAGCCGGTCTTGTGCACGATGTTGAGGCGCATCAGCGGGTCCCCTCGGTGATCCAGGCGGTCGGGTCGGCGGCCGCGAAGAAGGTGGTCGCGACCACGTCGCTGACCACCGCGCAGACCCCCTGGACCCCGGTCATCTCGTCGTCGAGGGCCTGCAGGATCTCCTGCATCGGGGTGTACTCCAGCCGGGCCCGGAGCTGGCCGAGCAACCGGGTCGCCTCGCGGGAGTGCTCGATCCCGCTCGGGTTGAGCAGCGTCACCTTCTCCAGGCACTCCTGCGCGGCCTTCAGCCCGTGCATGACCGACCGCGGGAACCGGGCGTCGACCAGCAGGAACTCGGCCGCCTCGGCGTCGGTGTGCAGGCCCTTGTACGTCCGCAGGAACGCGTCGTGGCCGCCGACCCCGCGCAGCACCGACGGCCAGTTGGCGCTGCCGGTCGTCGGCGAGGCCGAGGCCACCATCCGGGAGGTCATGTCGACCTGCTCCAGGCACCGGCCGAGGAGGAAGAACTGCCAGCCGTCGTCGCGGACCATGGTGCTGCGGGCCAGCCCGCTGACCAGGGCGCTGCGGTCGCGCGCCCAGTCCAGGAACGAGTACGCCCGGACGGTGCTGAACCGGCCCGTCGGCAGCTTCTGCCAGGTGGTGTTGATGCACTCCCACACCTCGAGCGGGATCACCTCGCGGGCCCGGCGGGCGTTGTCGCGGGCGGCGGCCCAGGCGTAGAAGATCGAGGTCGGCTCGCGGGCGTCCCAGCAGAGCAGCCGGAGCAGGTCGGCGGCGGTCGGCTCCGGGTGGTCCTCGCCGTCCACGCTCATCAGGGCGAGCAGGTTGCGGCAGGAGTCGGCCTCCCCGCGGGAGGTGTCCTCGGCGATCAGCCGGAGCTGGGTCTGCACCATCCGGGCGGTGTTGTCGCCCCGCTCGACGTAGCGGCCGATCCAGAACATCGACTCCGCGATCCGGCTCAGCACGGTCGACCTCCCTGCTCGTACGCGGTGTCGGTGACGCCGTGGGTCCCGACCTGCGGCGATCCGGACTGCTGCTGCTGCTCGGACTGCTGCTGGAGGGACTCGGGTCGGTTGCCGATGGTGCCGGGGGCTCCGCCCACCAGCAGCGGGACCGCCGACGGACCGACCCGCGGGCCGCTGACCCGGGCCACGGCGGCCGCCGCCGGACCGGTGGCCGGGGCGGGGACGGCCGGGGCCGGGACGACCGGGGCCGCTCCCGGGGGTGAGGCCGGCGGCGGTGGTGGGGTCGGGGCGCCCGGGGTGGTGTCCACCTCGGTCTCGGACTCCTCGTCGTCGGACTCGGAGTCCAGCACCTCCTCGGGGGCGTGCAGGCGCAGCGGCTGGCTCAGCACCCAGGTGTCCTTGCTGCCGCCGCCCTGGCTGCTGTTGACCACGATCTCGCCCTTGGGCAGCGCGACCCGGGTGAGCCCGCCGGGCAGCACCCAGACGTCGTCGCCGCTGTTCACCGCGAACGGACGGAGGTCGACGTGCCGTGGTTCCAGACCCGAACCGATCAGCGTGGGCACGGTGGACAGCTGCACCAGGGGCTGGGCGATCCAGCCGCGCGGATCGGCCAGCACCCGCGTGCGCAGGGCGTCCAGCTCCTCGGTCGTGGCCACCGGCCCGATCACGATGCCCTTGCCGCCGGAGCCGTCGACCGGCTTGACCACCAGCTCGTGCAACCGGTCCATCACCTCCTCGCGGGCCGCGTCCTCCTCCAGCCGCCAGGTGTCGACGTTGCGGATGATCGGCTCCTCGCGGAGGTAGTAGCGGATCAGGTCCGGCACGTAGGTGTAGATCAGCTTGTCGTCGGCCACCCCGTTGCCGATCGCGTTGGCCAGCGCCACGCCGCCGCTGCGGACCGCGTTGACCAGCCCGGGGACGCCGAGCATCGAGTCGTGGCGGAAGTGCACGGGGTCGATGAAGTCGTCGTCGATCCGGCGGTAGATGACGTCGACCCGCCGCAGCCCGGCGGTGGTGCGCATGAACACCCGGCCGCGGCGGCACTCCAGGTCGCGTCCCTCGACCAGCTCGACGCCCATCGTCCGGGCCAGCAGGGTGTGCTCGAAGTAGGCCGAGTTGTAGACACCGGGAGTGAGCACGACCACCGTCGGGTCGTCCATGCCGCCCGGGGCCGCCTTGCGCAGCGCGGCCAGCAGACGCTGCGGGTAGCCGTTCACGGGCCGGATCCGCTGGGTGCCGAACGCCTCGGGCATGGCGGTGACCATGGCACTGCGGTTCGTCATCACGTACGAGACGCCGCTGGGCACCCGGACGTTGTCCTCCAGCACCCGGACGTCACCCTCGGGCGTACGGATCAGGTCGATGCCGCCGACGTGCACCCGGACCCCGTTCGGGGGCTCGATGCCCCACACGGCGCGGTGGTAGTGGCTGGAGGAGGTCACCAGCTGACGCGGGATGACCCCGTCGGTGATCACCCGGCCGTCGCTGTAGACGTCGGCCAGGAACGCTTCCAGGGCGCGGATCCGCTGGGCCACGCCGGAGTCGATGATGTCCCAGTCGTCGGCCGGGATGACCCGGGGGACCAGGTCGAGGGGGAAGGGTCGCTCGACCCCGCCGACGTCGAAGGTGACCCCGGCCTGGGAGTAGTTGTTCGCGAGTGACTCGGCGATCGACCGCAGCTCGTCGGGGGCCGCACGCCGGAGCGTCTCGTACACCGCGGCGTACGAGGGGCGGACGGACCCGTCGGAGTCGATCATCTCGTCGAACGCGGCACCGGTCTCGTAACTCGCGAGGACGTCCTCCATGGGTGGAGCGTACTGAACCCCTCGTTACCGCGCCGTTAACGCCTCGGGCCTCGTGCGGAGGGCGGTCCTGGCGCCTCGGGATGGGGCGGCCGTCGGGCCAAAGCCGCGGCTCGATCCAGCTGGTGACGTTCACATGCGGCGTGTCGCGCGTTGAGCCGCGGGTTTGTCCCGCTGCGCGGCGGGGACCGGAAAGACCATGAGCGCGGGCACCGCCTCCACTACCCTGGGCCGGTGCCTGAGCAGCCTGCCCCCGCCCCCGACGTCCCCGAGCAGATCCGGGTCCGGCGGGACAAGCGCGCCCAGCTGCTGGCGGCCGAGCGCGAGCCCTACCCGGTGGCGGTGCCCCGGACCCACGCGCTGCGGGACGTCCGGACGCAGTGGGCGCACCTGGCCACCGGCGAGGAGACCCAGGACGTGGTCTCGGTCGCCGGGCGGGTGGTGTTCATCCGCAACACCGGCAAGCTCTGCTTCGCCACCCTGCAGGAGGGCCTGGCGCTCGGCGACTCCGGCACCCGGCTGCAGGTGATGCTGTCGCTGGCCGAGGTCGGCGAGGAGGCGCTGGCGGACTGGAAGGCCGATGTCGACCTGGGCGACTTCGTCAGCGTGACCGGTCGGGTCATCTCCTCCCGACGGGGCGAGCTGTCGGTGCTGGCCACGGACTGGGTGCTCGCGTCCAAGGCGCTGCGGCCGCTGCCGACCCTGCACAACGAGCTGTCCGACGAGACGCGGGTCCGGCAGCGCTACGCCGACCTGACCGTGCGCGAGGCCGCGCGGGACATGGTCCGGACCCGGGCCGCGATCACCCGCAGCATCCGGGAGACGTTGCACCGCGACGACTACCTGGAGATCGAGACCCCGGTGCTGCAGCTGGTGCACGGTGGGGCGCAGGCGCGGCCGTTCCACACCCACCTGAACGCCTTCGACACCCCGATGACCCTGCGGATCGCGCTCGAGCTGTTCCTCAAGCGGGCCGTGGTGGGTGGCGTGGAGCGGGTCTACGAGATCGGCCGGATCTTCCGCAACGAGGGGATCGACTCCACCCACAGCGCGGAGTTCACCATGCTGGAGGCCTACCACGCGTGGGGCGACCAGCGGACCATCGCCGCCCTGATGCAGCAGATCATCGTCGATGCCGCCGACGCCCTCGGTTCCCGGCAGATCGAGACCCCGGCCGGGGTCATCGACCTGGACGGCGACTGGGCGTGGCTCGCGGTCTACCCGGGTCTGTCGGCCCGGGTGGAGCAGGAGGTCACCCCGGAGACCCCGGCCGAGGACCTGCGCGCGCTGGCCGAACGGCACGACGTCGAGGTCGACCCGGCCTGGGGTGCGGAGAAGCTGGTGCTGGAGCTCTTCGGGGAGCTGGTCGAGCCCGAGCTGATCCAGCCGACGTTCGTCTACGACTACCCGCCGTCGGCGCAGCCGCTGGCCCGCCCGCACCGCAGCGACCCCCACCTGATCGAGGCCTGGGACCTGATCATCGGCGGGATGGAGCGCGGGACCGGCTTCTCCGAGCTGATCGACCCGGTCATCCAGCGGGACCGTCTGGTGGCGCAGTCGCTGGCCGCCGCCGCCGGCGATCCCGAGGCGATGCAGCTGGACGAGGACTTCCTGACCGCCCTGGAGTTCGGGGCGCCGCCGATGGGCGGGCTGGGGATGGGCGTCGACCGGCTGGTGATGCTGTTCACCAACGCGGGGATCCGGGAGACGATCCTGTTCCCGCTGCTCAAGCCGCTGGGCTGAGTCCCGCAGCCCCGGAGACCCCGCCCGCGGCAGCGCGTGCGGCGGGCGAGGTGCGCCTCAGCTGCGGGTCAGGTCGACGACGGTCATCCCGGCGCCCGCGGCGGTGGGGGAGTCCATCGCCATCAGGGCGGCCGGGGCCTCGGCCAGGGTGATCACCCGACCGACCAGCTCCTGCGGGCGGAGCTCGCCGGAGCTGACCATGGCCAGCATCGCCGGGTAGTCCCGCGCCGCCATCCCGTGTGAGCCGTACACCTCCAGCTCGTACGCCACCACCAGGTCCCACGGCAGCGCCGCACGGGCGTCAGCCCCCAGCATCAGACCCACCTGCACGTACCGGCCGCGACGGCGCAGACTCCGGACGCCGGCCAGCGCGGTCGCCGCCGATCCGAGGGCGTCGATCGCCACGTGGGCCCCGCCGCCGGTGAGCTCGAGGATCCGCTCGCTGGCCCCCTCCGGTTCCAGACCGACGGCGCCCAGGTCGGCCGCCCGCCGCCGAGCGGGCTCAGCCGGGTCGACGGCCAGCACCCGGGCCCCGAGGGCCACGGCGATCTGGATGGCCGACAGACCTACCCCGCCGCAGCCGTAGACCGCGACCCAGTCGCCCTCGCCGACCCGGCCGTGCGCGGTGACGGCCCGGTACGCGGTGGCGAACCGGCAGCCGAGTGAGGCCGCCACCACCGGGTCCAGACCCTCGGGCAGACGGACCAGGTTGGTGTCGGCGGCGTACAGGGCGACCTGCTCGGCGAAGGAGCCGAGGTGGGTGACGCCGGGCTGGGTCTGCGCCGGGCACACCTGGGCGTCACCGCCGCGGCACAGCTCGCAGACCCCGCAGCCGTTGACGAACGGGGTGGTGACCAGGTCGCCGATCCCGAAGCCGGTCACCTCGGGGCCCACCTGGCTGATCACGCCGGCGAGCTCGTGACCAGGGACGTGGGGCAGGGAGACGGGGTCGTGACCACGCCAGGCGTGCCAGTCGGAGCGGCACACCCCGGTGGCCAGGACGTCGAGCACGACGCCGTCGGGTGGGCAGACGGGGGAGGGCAGCTCGACCAGCTCGGGCGAGGACCCGTACGCGGTGTAGCGGACGGCGAGCACGGGCTCAGTCGGGGTCGCGCAGGTCGGAGAAGCCGAAGTCGTCCTCGGCCTTGGCCCGACGTCGCAGCCGGGTGCGCTGGCGGGGCGGTTCCGGGGATCCGTCGTCGCCACGGTCGCCCGAGCTCGCTCCGGTCGGGGTCGTCGTGTCCGCGGGGGCGGTGTCGTCCTCCCCGGGTGTCGCGTCGGGCTCGTCGGCGTCGTCGGCTGCGGCGGTCGCGCTCGTCGGCGTGGGACCCAGGGCCAGCTTCCCCGTCCGCGAGGCCCGGACCACGGCCACCCCGATCGCGGTGGTCAGCGGGACGGCCATGATCAGTCCGATGGAGCCGACCATGGTCCGGACGATCTCGGCGGCGAACTGCTCGGACTGGAGCACCTGGAACAGCGGCCGGTTGTAGATGGCGATCAGCAGCAGCACCGGCAGCGAGGCGCCGGCAGTGGCGAAGGCGATGGTGTAGACGGTCGAGGCGATGTGGTCGCGGCCGATCCGCATGGCCTTGGAGAACAGCCGCTTCTGGTCCGGGTCGGAGTCGGCCAGCTCCCAGACCGCCGAGGCCTGGGTGATGGTGACGTCGTTCAGCACACCGAGACCGGCGACGATGATGCCGCAGATGACCACCGAGGTGAGGGCCAGGTCGGGCGCCGCCGCCGACAGGATGTAGTCGTCCTCGGCGGTCACCCCGGTCAGGTGCGCCCAGCGGGTCGCGCCCCAGCCGAGGAGGGCGGCGGTCACCAGCCCGAAGAGCGTGCCGACCAGGGCCGTGGAGGTCCGTGCCGAGAACCCGTGGGCCGCGTACAGGACGACGAACATGATGGCCGAGCTGCCGACCAGTCCGACCAGCAGCGGGTTCGCCCCGCTGACCAGCGCCGGGAACATGAACTTCACCAGGATGAAGCCGGCGAAGCCGAGCCCCAGCAGCGCCGCGAAGCCGCGCCACCGGGCCACGAAGATGACGGCCGCCGCGAAGGCCAGGGTGATCACGATCAGCGGGGTGCGGCGTTCGAAGTCGGAGAACTGGTACTGCGCCGGCTGACCGTCCAGCGGCGGGATCCGGACCAGCACCACCTTCTGGCCGACGCCGGTGCCGCTGCTGTACAGCGCGTCGGTGAGCGGGATCCCGGTCACCTCACGACCGGTGTCGTCGCCGTCCAGGACCCGGACGGCGATGGTCGCGCAGGTCTGGGAGGCCATCCCGGGGGTGGACCCGGCCATGCCCTCGCAGGAGACCGGCTGGATGGCGGTGATCTCGGCGGTCGGGTAGGTGACACCGGCGATGCTGTAGCCGGCGACGTCGGCGTTGATGTGACTGGCCACGTCCTTCGGCCACAACGCGATCAGCCCGGCGAAGGTCCAGATGCCCAGCGGGATGAGCACCACCACCAGGATCCGCAGCGCCCGCTGGTGACGCGCGGCCTCGTCCCGACCCCGTCGCCCAGGGGGAACACGTCGCCGCCCGGAGGTGTCGATCGCGTGTGAGTGGGTCATTCTCCGCCTAGGGTTGGTCACCGTGACTCCACGGCCGCGTCGCCGCCTGGGTGAACGCGGCCCGCAGAGCGGCACTCAATCTACCGTCCGCTCAACTGCGCCCGGTCCGCGTCGACTGCGGCGGCCGCTCCGTCGTCCCGCGCCGTCGACCACGGGGTCACCGCTGTCGCGTCAGCACTGGCCCGCCGCCGTGGCCGGGGTGGTCGGGGCCGGCGCCCTGGCGCTGGCCCTGGCTCTGTCCGGTGGCGCCGGGGCGGGAGCCCAGCCGGCCCCCGCCGGGCCCGTGGCGGCCGTCCCGAGGTCGACGCCGTCCGCGGAGGCAGCCGGCACCCTCGTCGCCCCGGAGTCCGCGGCCCCGACCGGCACCGACGGCGCCGACCCGGGGGAGGCGGCCAGCCGACCGGCGGAGAAGACCGCCGAGAGGAAGACGAAGAAGAAGGTCTCCATCCCCGAGCACGGGTCCGGGCGCTTCGTCCGGGCCGACGTCGACGGCCCGAAGGTGGGTGACGGCGGCCGCCTGCTCCGGTACGCGGTCGAGGTGGAGAAGGACCTGCCGTACGGGGCCGACGAGACCGCCCGGGAGATCCAGACCACGCTGAGCGACCCGCGCAGTTGGATCGGCGGCGGCGACTGGCGGCTCGAGCTGGTCAGCGACCCCGACCGCGCCGACTTCACCGTCTTCCTGGCCACGCCGGACACGGTGGACCGCTTCTGCTGGCCGTTGCGGACGTACGGCCGGGTGTCGTGCCAGGCCGGCAACCGGGTGGTGCTGAACGCCTGGCGCTGGGCCCACGCCTCCGACGCGTACGGTTCCGATGTCGGTGCCTACCGGCAGTATCTGGTCAACCACGAGGTCGGGCACCGGCTCGGCCACAACCACGTGGGTTGTCCGGGTAAGGGAAAGCGGGCGCCGGTGATGATGCAGCAGACCAAGGGCGTGGGCGCTTGCGAGGCCAATCCGTGGCCGGCGCCGAAGCGCCGCGGCTGAGCGTCCGCCGACCATGACCACACCGGATCCGCGGGAGCGCCGGATCGCGGTCGACCGGCCCGTGCTGGTCGATCCCGCGATCCGGGCCCATCGGCGTGGACCAGGCGATCCGACCCACCGTCGCCTCGGTCCGGGGCACTGGCTCCGGGCGTCGCGTACGCCGGAGGGGCCCGTGCTGCTGCGGCTGGCCGGCGTCGGCTCCGCCGTCTCCGCCCGGGCCTGGGGGACGGGCGCGGACTGGGCGCTGGACCAGCTGCCGCAGCTGCTGGGCCTGGAGGACGACCCCGCAGGCTTCGTCCCACGTTCCGAGCACGAGGCCCTGGTGCTGGCCCACCGCCGCTATCCCGACCTGCGGGTCGGTCGGTCCGCGCTGGTCTGGGAGGCGCTGGCGCCCGCCTGCCTGGAGCAGGTGGTGACCGGCAAGGAGGCGTTCCGGGCCTTCCGGCTGCTGGTCACCGAGTTCGGCGAGCCCGCGCCCGGACCGGCTCGGGACCCGGCCTCGGCGGCGTACGGGATGCGGGTGCCGCCGACCGCCGCCGGCTGGGCCCGGATCCCCACCTGGCGGTTCCTGGCGGCCGGGGTGGAGCAGCGACGCAGCGCCACCCTGGTCCGGGCGGCGGGGCGGGCCGGCGCCCTGGAGCGGACCCGGGCCGGCGACCACCGCGCGGCC
>JBMDXL010000354.1:0-2348 GCA_048594465.1 Microlunatus sp.
AGGCCCGCGCAGACGCAGACCGCCGCCGCGATCGGTCGCCAGGTGGCCGGAGCGGGTCGGGGATCGGGCCGCGGGGACTCGAAGCGGCCGAACACCAGCACCAGCCCGTACGTGACCGCCAGCAGCACCAGCCACCACACCGGGCGGGTCAGCCACCACAGCGCGCTGAGCGGCGCCAGCCCGAGTCCCACTCCGCCGAGGGCGACCAGCAGCGAGGACACCGCCACCATCGCGGTCAGGTGCCACAGGAACCAGGTCATGATCCGGGCGTTGAGCACCACGGTGACCAGCCAGACCCGCGGGCGCTGGAGCCAGCGGGTCAACGGCCCCTCGCTCAGCAGCACCAGCCCGGCCTGCAGCATGCCGAGGAAGGCCATCGTCACCCGGGTCGGGCTGGAGTTGCTGATCGCGTCCCCGGCGGCGGTGATCATCGACACCGGGTACGGGCCGAGCCCGACCAGCACGGCCAGACCGAGGGCGCCGACCGCGGCCAGGACGAGCTTCCGCCGGATCGTGGCCAGCCGACCGTCCAGCCAGGCGTACCCGAACTGGTGGAAGCTCGCCCAGACGATCAGGTAGTTGGGGTAGCCGGCGAGCTCGGACCCGGTGCCGATGCTGATCACGTCCACCACGCCGGCCAGCACCACCCCGCCCGCGATCGACCACCAGCCGAACCGCTCCCAGAGCACCAGGCAGACCGGGGCGAACGCGATCACCAGCAGGTAGGCGGCCAGGAACCAGGTGGGGATCAGGGCCATCTGGGACAGCACCTGCACGCGGTCGGCGGTGAGGCCGGTGCTGAGCAGGACGAGGCAGGTCACCAGCCAGACGAGCAGCAGGGGGATCAGCGGCAGGCCGAGCCGGCGCAACCGGGCCCGGAGCCAGCCGCCGTACCCGACGCCCTTGCGGCGGGCCGACCGCCAGGAGATCCCGTTGGCGTACCCGCCGACCAGGAAGAACACCGGCATCACCTGGAACACCCAGGTCAGCGGGTGCGACCAGGGGGCGTTGTCGAGCACCCCGTGCGGCTGGATGCCGTTCCGGTCGACCGCGACGATGGTCCAGTGGCCGAGCACCACCACGGTGATCGCGGCCGCGCGGAGGAAGTCGATCACCCGGTGCCGGGTGGGTGGGGTGGCCGCGGCGACGCGCTCGGCTCGCGACATCTTCGGCTCCACCGTGGTCATGCCCGCCATCGTGCCACCGCGGTCGGGCCGGGGTGGCCCGTTCGCCGATGCCCGTAGACGTGTGTCGGTGGTCACATCTAGGTTGTCTCGTGCATCGCCGGGGTGGTCTCGACCGGGCGGTGGTCGGGGGCCTCGGCAGGTCCTCCGCGTCCGGTCCAGCGAAGGAGCTCCACGTGCGCCGTCCCTCTCCCGCCCGCAGGCCCAGCGCCCGCACCCGCCTGGCGCTCGCGGTCACGCTGGCCCTGGTCGCGGCCCTGGGGCTGGTCAGCCTGCCGCAGGCCCGGACGGCGCAGGCCGCCGACCGGACCGCCGCGCTGGTCGGCAGCCTGCAGTCCGAGCTGGGCTGCTCGGCGGACTGGCAGCCGGACTGCGCGGCGACCGAGCTGGCCAAGGACCCCAACGGGACGACCTACAGCGCGGTGTTCACGCTGCCGGAGGGGGCGTGGGAGTTCAAGGTCGCGCTGAACGACACGTGGGACGAGAGCTACCGGGCCGACGGGACGAAGGGGGACGCGAACAGCCCGCTGGTGCTCGCCGGGCCCACGAAGGCCCGGGTGGTCTACGACGACACCACGCACACCACGACGATCAACCCGACCGATCTGGGCGGCGACGGAGTCACCACCGCCGACCGCCGGCTGGCCACCGACAGCCTGCGCGCGGGTCTGACCAAGGAGCGGTTCTACTTCGTGATGGCCGACCGGTTCGCCAACGGCTCCACCGCCAACGACCGCGGCGGTCTCACCGGCGACCGGCTGGTCACCGGCTACGACCCGACCGACAAGGGCTTCTACCACGGCGGTGACCTGAAGGGCGTCACCGACAAGCTCGACTACATCAAGGGTCTCGGGACCACCTCGATCTGGCTGACCCCGTCGTTCAAGAACCGTCCGGTGCAGGGGAGCGGGGCCGACGCCAGCGCCGGCTACCACGGCTACTGGATCACCGACTTCACCCAGATCGACCCGCACCTGGGCACCAACGCGGAGATGAAGACCCTGATCGACAAGGCTCACGCCAAGGGGATGAAGGTCTTCTTCGACATCATCACCAACCACACCGCGGACGTCCTCGACTACGAGGACTCCGCCTACGCCGGCGACCCCGGCAACCAGTCGGTGCCGTACGTGTCGAAGGACCAGCAGCCGTACAAGGACGCGC
>JBMDXL010000355.1:0-1823 GCA_048594465.1 Microlunatus sp.
GGCAGCCTGTCGCCGCAGCACGTGATCCAGCGGATCGGCGAGCTGACGGGACCGGACGCGTACTACGCCTCGGGCGTGGGCCAGCACCAGATGTGGGCGGCGCACTTCCTGCCCTGGGAGCTGCCGGGTCGCTGGCTGAACTCCGGCGGTCTCGGCACGATGGGCTACTGCGTGCCCGCGGCGATGGGGGCCAAGGTCGGTCGACCGGACTCCGTCGTCTGGGGCATCGACGGCGACGGCTGCTTCCAGATGACCAACCAGGAGCTCGTGACCTGTGCCCTGGAAGGGATCCCGGTCAAGATCGCGGTGATCAACAACCAGAGCCTGGGCATGGTGCGGCAGTGGCAGACGCTGTTCTACCAGGGTCGCTACTCCAACACCGACCTCAAGACCAACCGGATCCCCGACTTCCCCAAGCTGGCCGAGGCCATGGGCTGCGTGGGTCTGCGGGCCGAGCAGCCCGAGGAGGTCGACGCGGTGATCGACAAGGCGCTGTCCATCGACGACGCCCCGGTGGTGGTGGAGTTCGTGGTGCACAAGGACGCCATGGTGTGGCCGATGATCGCCGGTGGCGCCAGCAACGACGAGATCAAGGTGGCGCGGGACATGGCCCCGCGCTGGGAGGGTGAGCAGCTGTGAGCACGGCAGCACCGGGCACGGTCGGCACGCACACGCTGAGCGTGCTGGTCGAGAACAAGCCGGGGGTCCTGGCTCGCGTCTCCTCGCTGATCTCCCGTCGGGGCTTCAACATCGAGTCGCTCGCGGTCGGGCCCACCGAGTACCCGCACATGTCCCGGATGACCCTGGTCGTCACGCTCGAGGACCACGTGCTGGAGCAGCTCACCAAGCAGCTGAACAAGCTGATCGAGGTGCTCAAGATCGTCGAGCTCGAGCGCGACGCCGTGCGTCGTGAGCTGATCCTGGTCAAGGTCCGGGTCGAGCCCGACCAGCGCGGTCAGGTGCTCGAGATCATCCAGCTGTTCGGGGCCAAGGCCGTCGACGTGACGGCGGACTCGATCACCCTGGAGGCCACCGGCAGTCCCGAGAAGCTGGACGCGCTGCTCAAGCTGCTGGAGCCGTTCGGGCTCCGCGAGCTCGTCCAGTCCGGTCTCGTCGCGGTCGGTCGGGGCAGCCGCTCGATCACCGACCGCACCCAGCGCGGGGAGCGGTCCAAGCACGTCCGGGTCGTCTGACGGACCGGTTCCCACCGCTGAGACGTCGAGAGCGTCCCGGCCCGGCTGTGGAACATTCGTCCCGCAGCCCTGAGCGCAGCCTCATCCCCACGCCCATCCCATCGACAAGTCCCACCCTTCCGACAAGGAGCACCAAGTGCCAGCAGAGATGTTCTACGACTCCGACGCCGATCTGTCCGTGATCCAGGGCCGTACCGTCGCCGTCATCGGCTACGGATCGCAGGGCCACGCGCACGCGCTGTCGCTGCGGGACTCCGGGGTCGACGTCCGGGTCGGTCTGCGGCCGGGCTCGGCGTCGGTGGCCAAGGCCGAGTCCGAGGGTCTCCGGGTGCTCAGCGTCTCCGACGCCGCCGCCGAGGCGGACCTGATCATGATCCTGGCGCCCGACCAGCACCAGCGGAAGCTGTACGCCGAGGAGATCGCCCCCAACCTGCAGGAGGGCGACGCGCTGTTCTTCGCCCACGGTTTCAACATCCGGTTCGGCTACATCGAGCCGCCGGCCGGGGTCGACGTCTGCATGGTCGCCCCGAAGGGCCCGGGTCACCTGGTGCGCCGCGAGTACGCCGAGGGCCGTGGCGTCCCGGTGATCGTGGCCGTGGAGAAGGACGAGTCCGGCGAGGCCTGGGCGCT
>JBMDXL010000356.1:0-2948 GCA_048594465.1 Microlunatus sp.
TGCGACGGACCGAGCCAGGTGACCGGCAGCTGGCGGGTCAGCAACTCCACCGGGGTCAACGGGACGATGGACATGTACCGGGCGGCGGAGTACTCGGTGAACACCTACTTCGTCCAGCTCGCCCTCGACGTCGGCATGTGCGACGTGGTGAAGATGGCCGAGAAGCTGGGGATCGAGTCCAGCACGAAGGACGCGCCGGTCAGCTCCTACGACGACAAGCCGTCGTTCACCCTGGGCACGCTCGAGGTCAGCCCGCTGTCGGTGGCCGAGGCGTACGCGACCTTCGCCTCCGGCGGCATCCACTGCGACCCGATCATCCTGGAATCGGTCACCGACAGCTCGGGCACGGCTCGGGAGGTGCCGAGCGCGAACTGCCAGCGGGTGATCAGCGAGGACGTCGCGAACGCGATGAACTCCCTGCTGTCCTCGGTGATGACCAACGGCACCGGCCGGCGGGTGCTGACCGGTGACGGCCGCCCGCAGGCGGGCAAGACGGGCACCATCGACAGCAACGCGGCGGTCTGGTTCGCCGGTTACACCCCCCAGATCTCCGGTGCCGCCATGATCAGCATCGACAACACCCGGACGCCGTTCCTGAAGGGCAAGGGCAGCTACCGGTCGAACGGTCTCAAGGGCTACACGGTCCCCTCGACCGGGCTGCTGCTGGAGGGCTCCGGCAGCGGCGACGCCGGTCAGGACATCTGGAAGCCGGCCATGCAGGAGTACCTGAAGGGCAAGGCGATGCAGAGCTTCAACGCGCCCCCGCCCGACCTGGTCAGCAACCGCGGCTACACCGACTTCCGCAACGGGTTGCCCGGTCGGGACGGCGAGGGTCCGGGCGGACGCGGTCCGCGCTGACCTCGCCCCGGCGACGACCCGCGCCGTCGGTCGTCCGGCGGGCACCCGCGATTCCCACCGATCGGCGGGGCGGCGGACCGACGTGCGTGATCCGCTTCCCCCGGGCGCGGGATCGTCACGCCGGCCCGCCACGGCTGGTCGACCGGCCACCGGTCGGTCGGTGGCGGTACGACCACGACGACCCTAGGGAAGTGTCGGGCACCGTTCTCCATGGTTAGCGATTCCTCGAAGCACGGGCGCCGCGCGTCGGCGTGACCCCGCCGGGTCGCTACCCTCGGCGGCACCGCCGGGGGAGGGGGGCGCCGATGGGCACCGGATCGTTCGACACGCCAGTCAGCTTCCGGTTCGACGATCCTGACGCGTGCCAGGTGGTGATGGCGGTCGATCCGGCTCTGACCGTGCACGCGCTGATCACGGCCGTGTTCACCGGGAAGCTGCAGACCGAGCCCGGTTTGCGGCGCGCGGTCCTCGGCGCCCTGGGCGAGAACGGCCTGGGGCTCTACCGCTTCATGCGGGCCGGGCCGGACCGCGTGTTCTACCCCCGGGCGGTGGTGGCCTCGGTCGAGGGTCACCGCGACCTCGCCCACCGCGACTGGGCGTGCCGGGCGGGCGACGCCATCGCCGATGTCGACGACAGCACGCTCATCGACCAGCTGGTGGACATGCGCCGGCTCGACGCCGGTCACGGCTGGGACCCGGTCATCGCCGACCCCCGCGCCTGGCTCACCGGCACGGCGGCGGCGTTCACCCGGGTCGCGCTGGCGGTCGAGCCCTGGTGGTCACGGACTCGCGACCGGTTGGCGGTCGAGCAGGCCAGACTCGACCTGGTGGGAACCGCTCCGGCGGCTCTGCAGCACTTCGTCAACGAGCTGTCGCCCGAGGTCCGGCTCGAGCGTGAAGCCCTGCGGATCAAGTGGACCCAGGCGACCGAGGACGGTGTGGCCGCTCGGATCAACCTGGTGCCGATGGTGGTCGACAGCTCGTTCCTGGCGTTCCCGACGCCGGCGGGTGTCTCCTACGGCTACCCGCTGGTCGCCGCCTCGCGCACCCCCAGCCGGATTCCCACCGGTCGGCTCGAGGCGCTGCTCGGGTCGCAGCGGGCCCGGGTGCTCCGCCACCTGGACCGCCCCCGCACCCACACCGAGCTCGCCGAGCACGCAGCGATGGCGTTGAGCACCACCACGCACCACGTCAACCGGCTCCGTGCCTCGGGACTGGTGGTGACCCTGCGTCTCAGTCGCACGCACTGGGTGCTGCGCACGAGCGCCGGCGAGGACCTGCTCCACCTGCTCGAGTAGAGCGGGTCAGAGCAGGGCCAGACCGGTCCGGCCGACCGCCCACGGCACCTTCTTCATCCGCTTGGTGGCCTTGCCGCGGATGTAGGCGAAGTTGTTCTCGTACGCCGTCGTGACCTTGGGGTCCACGATCCGCAGCACGAGGTCGGTGTTGGTCAGGGTGCCCGGGCCGGTGAAGTTCTGCGAGCCGGTCCAGGTGATCTTGACGTCCTTGCCGGCCATCCGACCGTCGATCGTCATCATCTTGTGGTGCACGTAGCGGCTCGCGAAGCCGTCGTTGTTGCTGTCGCGCCAGGCGTCGTACACGGGGATCTGGCCACGCTTGGTCCGGGTCAGCAGGGTCTTGAGCACCGGCTTGGTGATCCGACCCCGGTTGACCATCACCTGCACGTTGCAGCCCTGGGCCTGCAGCTGCACCAGCCGCTTGGCCACGTCGATGCGCGGGCTCGACCAGCCCCAGTTGGCCACGCGGATCATGGTCCGGCCGGCGGCGGTGCCGTAGCCCTTCGCTGTCTTGCAGGTCACCTGGTTCAGTGCGCCCATCCAGACGACGTCGTTCGGCTTCTTCGGCGTCTGCGGGTAGAGGTAGATCCGGTACTTGCCGCTGGTGGTGGTGCGGAAGTACTTCCGGTTCGACTTGTCCTTGATCATGTCGAGGAAGTAGCGGTTCAGCGAGTCGTAGATCACCTTGTCGGACACGATCACGTGGTTGTTGTTCCAGCTCAGCGAGGTGTTCCCGGTGTACGGGTTGGCCGAGCTGATCATGGACACGTACTTGCGCTGACCGGCGACGGA
>JBMDXL010000357.1:0-5894 GCA_048594465.1 Microlunatus sp.
GGAGTGCAGTCGCATCCTGGTCCGCACCGAGCAGTCCGGGCTCTGAGGCGTCGTGCCCGTCCGGTTCGTCAGACTGCCGAGCACGGCCCCGGGACACCCCGCGCCCACCACCGGTGCGCCTACCACCGGTGCGCCTACCACCGGTGCGACCGCCCCCGCCGGCCCGGCGGACCGGCCCGCCGCTGACGGCTCCGGCGCGGCCCCCACCAGCCAGGCCGAGGCGATCGCCGAGCTGCGGACCCGGTTGGAGATCCCCCCGGACTTCCCGCCCGAGGTGACGGCCGCCGCCGAGACAGCTGCCGGCCGTCCACGGCTGCCGGAGCTCGACCGGACGGACCTGGAGCTGCTGACCATCGACCCGCCCGGGTCGAAGGACCTCGACCAGGCGCGGCACATCGCGGCCGCCGGCGCCGGTTTCGTGGTCTCGTACGCCATCGCCGACGTGGCCGCCTTCGTCACCGCGGGTGACCCGGTCGACGTCGAGGCGCGCCGCCGGGGACTGACGCTCTACGCTCCGGACGTCCGGACCCCGCTGCACCCGCCTGCCCTGAGCGAAGGCGCGGCCAGTCTGCTGCCCGACCAGGTCCGACCCGCGCTGCTCTGGACGCTGCAGCTCGACGAGCGCGGCGAGCTCCGCGAGGTGGACCTGGTCCGGGCCCTGGTCCGCAGCCGGTCCCAGCTGACGTACGAGCAGGCCCAGACCGAGATCGACGGCGGTCAGCCCCGCGAGGTGCTGCGGCTGCTGGTCGAGGTGGGGCGGCGACGCGAGACCCTGGAGCGCGAGCGGGGCGGTGTCAGCCTGCAGATCCCCGCCCAGGAGATCGCGGAGGACGACGCCGGCCGCTACACGCTGACCTATCGCGCCACCCTCCCGGTCGAGGGCTACAACGCCCAGATCTCCCTGCTCACCGGGATGGCGGCCGCGGGTCTCATGCTCGTCGGGAAGGTCGGCGTCGTCCGGACGCTGCCGCCCGCCGACCCGGGGGCGCTGCGGCGGCTGCGTCGGACGGCTCAGGCGCTGAGGATCCCGTGGCCGGCGTCGCAGGACTACCCGGAGTTCGTCCGCAGTCTCGACCCCGGCGTCCCGGCCCACGCCGCGATGCTGAACGCCTGCACCGAGCTCTTCCGCGGCGCCGGGTACACCGCCTTCGACGGCGAGCTGCCGGCGAACACCCGGCACGCGGCCCTGGCCACCGACTACGCCCACGTCACCGCCCCGCTGCGTCGTCTGGTGGACCGCTTCGCCGGTGAGGTGTGCCTGGCCCTGTCCGGTGGGCAGGTGGTGCCAGACTGGGCCAGGACGGCGTTGCCCGCGCTGCCCGAGCTGATGGCGGCCGCCGAGTCGCGCTCGAAGAAGTACGAGCGGGCCGTGATCGACCTGGTCGAGGTGTCCCTGCTGCACGACCGGGTGGGCGAGGAGTTCGCGGCGACCGTCCTCGACGTGGAGTCCGACGGCCGCCGCGGGGTGGTGATGCTGACCGATCCCGCCGTCCAGGGGCGGGTGCGGGGGGCCGATCTGCCGCTCGGCGCCGAGGTTCGGGTGCGTCTGGAATCGGCCGACTGGGCGAGCGGCCGGGTCGAGTTCGTGCTGGTCTGACCGTCGATTCGAGCACCCGGACGCAGGGGTGTCGGAATCGTGCGGGTCGTGTCACAATGGCGGGGACCCGGAGTGCTGACGCCGGGTCGTGCCACCAACTCGGGGGAGTAGCCAGCGGGAGCTCGCGGGGGAGCTGCCGCGGAGGAGCTCTGCGATGCCGAGACGTGAGCCGGAGGCTCGGGCCAGCCGCCCGACCGCCCCCCGTGGCCCCGTGCGCGCCTACCTGCACCGGTTCTTCACCAGCTGGGTGGCCGAGGACCCCGCACCGACCTACTCCGCGCTGGACCGTGCCGACGGCATCGGTCAGGTCCCCGACCCCGTCTCCGAGCCGGTCGTGGCCGTGCCCGAGTCCGTCGAGGTGGCCCGGCACGTGCCCGGCGAGGACCGTTCGCGGAGCCGGAGCGCCGTGGGGGGACGAGCCGGCCTGTAAGCCGGATTCTGTGCCCGGGCCGGAGCCCGGGTGGCGATCATCCATCTGCGACGACCGTTGCCGGCCGCCTGGTGCGATCTACCCGGAAGCTCGGGCGAGCAGCCCTCGAACGCTTCCGCGAGTGCCCGGAGGCACCCTTCTTGATCTTGCTCCGGGTGGGGTTTGCCTAGCCACCCCGGTCACCCGGGGTGCTGGTGGTCTCTTACACCGCCGTTTCACCCTTACCCCGCTCTCCCTCGCGGGAGCTCGGGGCGGTCTCTTCTCTGTGGCACTGTCCCGCGGGTCGCCCCGGGTGGGTGTTACCCACCACCCTGCTCGGTGGAGTCCGGACTTTCCTCGGTGCCCGGAGGCACCGCGACCGCCCGGCCGACTCATCCGCGCCCCAGCCTAGCGGTTCCGGAGGCGTACGAACGCCGGCCGCGAGCCGGCCGACCCGGGCGTGGGAGCGCTGAGAGCGATCCCACGGAACCCGGCGCCGCTGGCGGTGCGGTCCGGTCGTGGAGCGCGACGCGGTCTAGCATGACGCGGTATGACGGTCGAGGAGGAGCCACGGCGCTGGTCCGCGGCCGTGCTGCCCCCGGTCCCGCGGGGGGACGAGGAGGACAAGCCCGAGGGCGTCTACGCCCGCCGCACGCGCCTGCGCAAGCAGGAGATCCTCGACTCGGCGCTCGTCGCCTTCGGGCAGAAGGGCTTCTACAAGGCGACGCTGGCCGACGTGGCCAGCGCGGCCGGGATCACCGCCGCCGGGCTGCTGCACCACTTCAAGACCAAGGAGGCCCTCCTGGTCGAGCTGCTGGAGCGGCGGGATCTGCTCGGTCTGCAGGAGTCGACCGGGGGCGAGCTCCCGCGGGGTCAGGCGCTCCTGCAGCACCTGGTCGACACCATGGCCCGCAACATGACGACACCGGTCAGCACCCAGATGTACGCCGTCCTCTCCGTCGAGGCCAGCACCGACGCGCACCCCGCCCGCTGCTGGTTCCTCGACCGCTACCGACGGCTGCGTGAGCTGATCGCGGCGGCCGTCATCGACGGGGCCGCGGACGGTGACTTCGACACCCCGGCCGACCCGGCGTCCGTCGCGGCGGCGGTCATCGCGGTGATGGACGGGCTGCAGGTCCAGTGGATGTACGAGCCCGACTCCGTCGACATGGCCGAGATCACCTGCCGGGTGATCAACGCGCTGGTGCGACCCGCCGTACCGTTGGTCCCCCGGACCTCGGCAGCGCCGCCACCTCCGGCCTGAGTCGAGAAGTCCCGTTCCGGAAGGACCTGACCGATGGATACCCTCACCGGTTCCGTGCAGCACTACGCCTGGGGCTCACGCACCGCGCTGCCCCGCTTCCTGGGGATCGAGCCCGACGGCCAGTCGCAGGCCGAGCTGTGGTTGGGGGCCCATCCCGGGGCGCCCTCACGGGTGGCCGACGTCGCTCTGCCTGACCGGATCGCGGCCGATCCCACCGGCGTCGTGGGCGACGCGTCGGTTGCGGCGTTCGGTCCACGGTTGCCCTATCTGCTGAAGGTGCTGGCCGCGGGTGAGCCCCTGTCGCTGCAAGCGCACCCGACCCGGGCCCAAGCCGAGGCCGGCTACGCCCGGGAGCAGGCCGCCGGGCTCGACGCCGGTGCGCCGACCCGGCTCTACCGCGACGACTGGCCGAAGCCGGAGATGCTCGTCGCCCTGGGTGAGGTCGAGGCCCTCTGCGGGTTCCGCGAGCCCGACCAGACGTACGCCCTGGTGCACCGGCTCGGGGTGCCGGCGGCCACGGAGCTGGTGGCGCCGCTGCAGGGCGGCGGACCGGAGCAGCTGGCCGAGGTGTTCGCCCGGGTGCTCGGGTTGGAGGAAGGCGAGCGGGAGGTGGTGGCGCAGGTCGTGACCGCCGCCGCCGAGCTGATCGAGGCCGGCGCGGGGGACACCGACGACGAGCTGGCCCGCTTCGCCCGGACCGCTGTCGAGCTGGACGAGCACTATCCGGGCGATCCCGGCGTGCTGGCCGCGTTGCTGATGAACCGGATGGGCTTCGGCCGTTTCGAGGCGCTCTTCCTGGCCGCCGGGAACCTGCACGCGTACCTGCACGGGATCGGGGTGGAGGTGATGGCCAACTCCGACAACGTGATGCGTGGGGGACTGACCCCCAAGCACGTCGACGTCCCCGAGCTGCTGGCCATCCTGGACTTCACCCCCGGGGTGCCGGATCTGGTCGAGGTGGTCGAGGAGGGTGCCGGGGTCTGGCGCTACCGGACCCCCGCGCCGGAGTTCGCGCTCTGGCGGGTCGAGGCCACAGCGGCCGGCGTGATCCTCCCGGCCGCGGCGTCGGGCCGGGTCGTGCTGGCGGTCGAGGGCACGGTGCAGATCGGCGACGGCTCGTCGTCGCAGACCCTCGACCGGGGCGCGTCGGTGTTCGCCTACCCCGACGAGACGGTGGTGGTCACGGGCTCCGGCACCGTGGTGGTGGCGGCCCCGGGGCTCTGAGGTTGCCGCTCGGCCGGTCCGGGGCTGGGGTCTACGCAGTCGGGTCGGCGGCGGCGAAGCGCTCGGCGAACCAGTCCAGCTGCGCGTCGATCTGGTAGGGCCCGCCGCCCTCGTGCCCGTTGTGCCCGTAGACCCGGATCTCCTTGTCCGTCACGGGTTCCGCAGCGTCGGCACCGTACGCGTGGTAGGCGGCGAACACTGTCGACGGCGGGCAGATCGGGTCCATCAGGGCCACCGAGAACAGGGTCGGGGCGGTGGCCAGCCGGCCCAGCACCGCGCCGTCGATGTAGGCCAGGGTGGCGTAGGCCTGCTCGGCGTGATCCCGCCAGGCGGCAAGGTACTGGGTGATCTCGCCGTACGGCAGCCGGTCGGTCAGCTCGACCGCGCGGCGGATGTGGCACAGGAACGGCACGTCGGGGGCCGCCCCCACCAGCGGGATGTCGGAGAGCGCGGCCAGGGCCGCGGCGGCGATGGAGATCCCGCCGCCCTGGCTGCCGCCGGTGACGATGATCTTGGACGAGTCCACCTCCGGCAGCGCGCGGGCCACGTCGAGCAGGCGGACGGCGTCGGCGTACACCCGGCGGTAGTAGTAGTGGCGCGGGTCGCCGAGGCCGGAGGTCATGAAGCCCGGGGTGTGGTTGAGACCGGCCTCCGGTGCCCAGTCGGCGGTGCCGCTCGGTCCGCCGGCGCTCCAGCCCTGTCCCCGGGTGTCCATCACCAGGTGGGCGTAGCCGGCCTGGGCCCAGGTCGTGGTCGCGTGCGCGAAGCCGCGCCCGCCCGAGTAGCCGTGGTACTGCACGACAGTGGGCAGCGGGCCCTCGGCTCCGGCCGGGCGGTGCAGCCACGCCTTGACCGGGCTGCCGCCGAAACCGGCGTAGGTGAGGTCGTCGGTCTCGATCAGCGCGAGCTTGTTGTCGTACGCGGTGCGCTGCAGGCCGAGGTCGTGGCTCCGGGTCTCGGCCAGCGTCTCGGTCCAGAAGGGCACCAGGTCGGCCGGGACGGGGATCTCCGGCGCGTAGGACTCGAGCTCGGACAGCGGCAGGTCGAAGAGCGGCACGAAGAGATGCTAGTCAGAGCGTTGCCAAGAAGAGACGCCGGCAGGTGATCTCGGGGCAGGTGGTGGCGAGCACGTCGCGAGCGGCCGTGAGCGAAGCGCCGAATCGATCTGGACCGACGAGCGAGCGACACGTTCTTCGTCGCGAGCGAGGAGGGAAGATCGATTCCTCAGCGCAGCGAACAGCGAGTGACGACTGGCTAGTCCTCGCCCCAGTCGTCGTCGTCGTCCCAGGCCTTGTTGTTCTCCTCGACCTTGGCCAGGGCGTTCTCGGCCTCCTCGCGGGTGGCGTACGGGCCGAGCCGGTCCGTGGCCTTGGTGTCGTTGTCGTCCGTGATCACGGACT
>JBMDXL010000358.1:0-4405 GCA_048594465.1 Microlunatus sp.
AACTTCGTGCAGGCGGCGCCCGACACCGAGGTCACCGCCGACGCCCTCCGCCGGGCCCGGTTGACCGTCCACGTCTCGACCAAGATCAACAGGTCGCACCTGGTCTGCGGGGAGACCGCGCTGATCCTGCCGACGCTGGGGCGGACCGAGAAGGACGTCCAGGCCTCCGGCGAGCAGTTCGTCTCGGTGGAGGACTCGACCTGCTCGGTGCACGCGTCGCGCGGGCCGCTGGAGCCGGCCAGCCCGCACCTGCGCTCCGAGGTCGCCATCGTCACCGGCATCGCGGAACGGACGCTGGGGGATCGCTACGGTCTCGACTGGCGGGGGATGCGGGACGACTACCGGAGGATCCGCACCCACATCGCGCGCGTGGTGCCCGGCTGCGAGTCGTACGAGGTGTCGGTCGACCGACCGGGTGGCTTCGTGCTGCCGCATCCGCCGCGGGACAGCCGCACCTTCCCGACCGCCTCGGGTCGGGCGGAGTTCACCGCCTCCCCGATCGAGCTGCTGCAGGTGGCCGAAGGGCAGCTGGTGCTGCAGACGCTGCGCAGTCATGATCAGTTCAACACCACCATCTACGGCCTGGACGACCGGTACCGCGGCATCCTGGGCGGCCGTCGGGTGGTGTTCGTGAACGCCGACGACCTGGCCGCGCTGGGGCTCGCCAACAACCAGCAGGTCGACCTGATCGGTCACTGGGCCGACGACGACGTGGAGCGACGCGCGAACGGCTTCCGGATCGTCGCCTACGACACGCCCCGGGGGTGCGCGGCGGCCTACTACCCCGAGACCAACCCGCTGGTGCCGTTGGACTCCACCGCCGAGGGGAGCAACACCCCGACGTCGAAGTCGGTGATCATCTCCCTGGTGCCGGCCGGGACCTCCACTCCGCAGGGATCGGCCACGGGCTCGGACGCGATGGACGCCACCGGCGACGACGACAGCCACAAGAGCCGGCCCGAGCCGATCCACCTCTCCTAGTGGTCACCGTCGCCGACGCCCGTCTCGTGGCGCGGGACTGGGTCGCCCGGCAGGCCGGCCCGGACCTGGTGGGGGCCTTCCTGGCCGGCTCGAGCGCCGTCGGCGACGGTCGCGCCGAGCTCGCCGCCACCTCCGACGTGGACCTGATCCTGGTCACCGCCGGCGTGGCCCCGGCCAAGGTCGGCAAGCTCTGGCACGACGGGGTGCTGCTGGACGTCAGCAGCCTGTCCACGACCGAGCTCGATCCCGAGACGATCGCCGGGACCTCCTACCTGGCGCCGTTCTTCACCGACAGCATGATCATCCACGATCCCTCGGGGGTGCTCGCCACCCTGCACGACCGGGTGCGGGAGTTGGTCGACCAGCCGGTCTGGATCCGGCGGCGGGTGACCGAGGTGCGGACCAAGATCACCAACGGTCTGGCCGCCCCCGACCCCAGGGCACCCCTGGCCCAGCAGGTGATCGGCTGGGTGTTCACCGCCAGCCTGCCCACGGTGCAGCTGCTGGTCGCCGCCGGCCGGCCACCGACCGTGCGGAAGCGCTACCTGCGGTGCCGGCAGCTGCTGACCGAGACCCCGGCCGCCCCGCCGGACCTGTACGAGCGGCTGCTGGGCGCCCTCGGCTGTGCCGACGCCACCGCCGACCAGGTCCGTCGTCACCTGGACGTCCTGGCGGACACGCTGCAGGTGACCGCCGCGCACGCGCGGACGCCGTTCCCGTTCTCCTCCGATCTGCGCCCCGACACCTGGCACATCGCGCTGGACGGCTCGGCCGAGCTGGTGGACGCCGGGTGTCCGCGGGAGGCGGTCTGGTGGTTGCTGGCCACCGCGGCCCGGTGTGCGACGGTGCTGGCCGTGGACGCGCCGGCGGAGGTGGCGGACCGGCACGAGGAACGGCTGGCCGCCGCCGCGGCCGACCTGATCGGCTTCTGCCTCGGCGACGCGCCCGGACGGGCCGCCGACGTACTGGCCCTGCTGCCCGAGGTGGACGCTCTGGTCGAGGAGCTGATCGTCAGTCGCGCCGAGTAGCCTCACCCCGGTGAGTGACATCGACGCCGCGAAGGGCCTCCTGCTCGACGGTTTCGGCCGCGTCCGGGAGGGCGTGGTCGAGCTGACCACCGGGCTGACCGACGAGACGGGGTGGTGGCGACCGGATCCGGAGGCCAACTCGATCACCTGGCTGCTGTGGCACCTGACCCGGGTCCAGGACGACCACGTGGCCGGGGTGGCCGGCGTGGACCAGGTGTGGCCGCGCTACCGCGACGAGGCTGCGCTCCCCCTGGAGCCCGACGACACCGGCTACGGGCACACCCCCGACCAGGTGGGGTCGGTCCGCGTCTCGTCCGATCTGCTGAACCGCTACCAGAGCGACGTGCACGGGGCGACGCTGGCCTACCTCGGCGGCCTCACCGCCGCCGAGCTGGAGCGCGTGGTGGACGAGCGGTGGGACCCGCCGGTGACCGCCGCCGTACGGTTGGTCAGCGTGATCGACGACTGCGCCCGGCACCTCGGCCAGGCCGACTACGTCCGGGGTCTGGCCGACCGCCGGAACGCGGCCTGGGAGCACCCGGAGGTGGCGAACCGATGAGCAGCCCGGCGCAGCCCGACTTCCGGGCCGAGCACCGCTTCTACGGTGAGCTGGCTCCGTGGTGGCCGCTGATCTCGCCTCCGCAGGAGTACGCCGAGGAGGCCGCCTTCGCCGCCGGTCTGCTGGCCGCCGACGGGTCGACCACCACCGTGCTGGAGCTGGGCAGCGGGGGCGGGCACGTGGCCAGTCACCTGGCCGACCGGTTCCGGCTGACCCTGGTGGACCTCTCCGACGCGATGCTGCAGGTGTCGCGGGCGCTCAACCCGGCCGCCGACCACCACCAGGGCGACATGCGCACGGTCCGCCTGGGGAAGCAGTTCGACGCCGTCCTCATCCACGACGCGATCGACTACATGACCACCGAGGACGACCTGCGGGCCGCCATCGAGACGGCGTACGCGCACGTCCGACCCGGCGGCATCGCCGTGCTGGTGCCCGACGACGTCTCCGAGAGCTTCGAGCAGCGGACCGACCACGGAGGCTCCGACGCCGCCGACGGACGGGCGGCGCGCTACCTGGAGTGGTCCTGGGACCCCGACCCGGCCGACACCTGGACGATCACCAGCTACACGTTCGTGCTGCGGGACGCCAACGGGGCCGTGGAGACCGCCCACGAGACCCACCGGCTCGGACTGTTCCCGCGGGATCTCTGGTTGCGGCTGCTCACCGAGACCGGCTTCACCGCCAGCGCCCACAACGAGCTGCCCACCGGCGACGACCACCCGCGGACCTGGTTCGTGGGTCGCCGGCCGGAGGAGACCCAGCCCCGGGGCTAGCGCCTCAGGCCGTCGCCGGCTGGTAGCGGAACGCCACCTTGACCAGACCGTGGTCGGTGGTGCCGGACGCCCGGTGGTCCTCGTCGTTCAGGTGGTCGTTGTAGATCGTCAGCCCGTCGAACAGCCAGACCCGGCGCCGGCTGTTGTCGTAGTGCTGCTCGCTGACCAGGACGTGGTCGAGGGACTCCCGCAGGTCGTCGTGCACGTGGGTGTAGTAGACGTCGCGGCTGTCGCGGTACTCCTGCAGCGTCTGCGCGGTGTAGAGGCCGTTGTCGGCCCCGCCGCGCGACTCGCCCACCAGGTAGCGCGGCTGCTCGGTGAGGATGTTGACGGTGTTGCTGCTCTGCCCGTCGTTGACGTCGCCGAGCACGATGACGGGTGTGTCGGTGCCCTTCATCACCGAGGTGAGCAGGACGCGCAGACCGGTGGCCTCAGCGGTCCGGCGGATCGTGGACAGGGCCGCGCCGATCGCTGTCGCGTGAGGTTTGTAGAGGTCGGGATCGCGGCGGTACCAGCCCTCGTTGTAGATGGCCGTGGGCAGCTTGGACTTGAGGTGGGTGACGAACACCTCGGTGACGGGTCGGTCGTCGCGCAGCTCGACCTGGAAGTTGAGCACCGGTCGGGAGAACCCGGGGATGGTGATGGCGATGGCCGGGGCCTGGGGGTCCTCGCCGGACGTCGATTCCAGGTGGACGCCGTCGGGGAAGCGGTCCACCCAGCGCGGGGTGCCGTGCAACAACCCTCGGCGGACCAGGGCGGCGCAGACGATCCGGTCACCGGTGGCCGGATCGGCCAGCAGGTCGTAGCTGTCGGTGAGTCCGCCGGCCTGCAGGACGGCGACCATCGCGTCGCGGTGCCACAGCTCCTGGAGTCCGACCACGTCAGCGTCCAGCGTCAGCAGCTGGGCGGCGAGCCAGCGGACCTTGGCCTCGAACTCGGCCTGCGTCCAGGGGCGCTGGTTGGGGTTCATCGCGGCGCCGGGGAGCTGCAGGTTGTAGAGATTGACGGTCGCCACACTGAACTGCCTGAGCTTCATGTCGCCTCCGGGGGTCAACCCGACA
>JBMDXL010000359.1:0-6499 GCA_048594465.1 Microlunatus sp.
CGAGTCGGGCCATGACCGCAGAGCGGTGACGGCCCGAGGCACACCCCGGTCTCCCACCGCGGACTCCCCCGACAGCGTTCCGCTACGAGAGGGGCTCAGCGCCCCGACATCGGCCAGTAGTCGTTCGGATCCAGACGGTCGCCGAAGATCGCTTGGCCGACGCGGACGGTGGTCGCGCCGTACCCGATGGCCAGCTCGTAGTCCCCCGACATCCCCATCGACAGCTCACCCCACCGCTCGGGCCGGTCGTCGGTGTCCTGCAGCCGGGCCTGCAGATCGCGCATCCGCTGGAAGCACGCGCCGACCTGGGTGGCGTCGTCGGAGAACACCGCCAGGGTCATCAGCCCCCGCACCCGCAGCGTGGCGAACCGCTCGAGCTCACGGGCGAAGGCCGGCACCTCGTCCGGGGCCAGCCCGAACTTGGAGTCCTCCCCCGACGAGTTGACCTGCACGAACACGTCGACCGTCCGGTCCAGGGCGGCGAGCCGCTTGTCCAGCGCCTCGGCCAGCCGCACGGAGTCCAGCGCGTGGAACTCCGCCGCCACCTCGGCCGCCTGCTTGGCCTTATTGGTCTGCAGGTGCCCGATCAGGGCGAACCGGAGATCGGGCACGTCGGCGAAGACCTCGGCCTTGGCCACGGCCTCCTGCACCTTGTTCTCCCCGAACAGCCGGACCCCGGCGTCGTACGCCTCGCGCAGCACCTCGGGGGGTTTGGTCTTGCTGACCGGCAGCAACCGGACGGTGGCCGGGTCGCGGTCGGCCGCCGCGCACGCCTCGTCAATGCGTCGCCGCACCTCGGCCAGGTTCCCCGCGATGTCCACCGGCCAAGCCTAGGGGCACCGTGACGTCGAGCGGCTGCGCAGCGTGGACGGGGCGGCGGGCGGCCTGGGCAGCCACGGCCCATCCCCACATCAGCGGCAGCAGCGCGCTCCCCAACGAGGTCACCTGCGTGATGGCGAACAGGAACGGCAGGAAGATCATCAGCAGGATCGGCGTCGCCCTGGGCCGGAAGCCGTTGCGCAGCATCACGATCCCAAGAGCGATCCCGCCGAGTCCGATGAGGAGCATCGCCACCACACCCACGACGAACATCAGGTCGATCCACGGCGTGAAGTAGTCGCCGATCACCGAGAGCGTCAGCGCGACGTAGGCGACCAGGGCGAGCTGCCAGAGCCGGCGCTCCGCCCGCTGGGGCCGACGACGGAGGTAGGACAGCCAGGCAGCGGCGAGGAAGGCCAGACACACCGGGGCCCACACCTTTCCGTACGTGACGTAGACCGTCCAGGGATCGCTCCAGTCGAGCAGGGGCCTCAGCAACCGGGTCGCCGGCTCGCCCCAGGCCCTGGCCACCGGTGACTCCTCGAAGTCTTCGGGATGGGCTCGGGCGCGGGCCAACGCGTGCAGCTGGCCGAGGACGGTGCCGATGGCAGCCATCGCCCAGGCGAAGCGGCTGATCCTGCCAGCAGCTCGAGACGAGATCCCCACGAGAGCCTCCCCGATCGGTGCGGCTGACCGTCGGTCGACGGCCACTGTCGACGCTACGGAGTGGGCAGCGGCCGCGGCGTCGTGCCGTCGTACCGGCTCGGTGGACCCGGGACGCAGACAGGGTCCTCCTCGAGCAGGATGCCGAGCAGGCCGACCAGCAGTACCGTCGTGGAGGTGAGCCCCCGGAACTGGGCGTTCGACATCGCCCTCGCGGTCGCGGTCGGAGTGCTCGGTCAGCTCGAAGCGTGGTGGGGCGTCGGGTCGACGCACCGCCAGGGCCCGCTGTGGGCGCAGTCGCTGCTGTACGCCCTGACCGCGTCCCTGCTGGTGGTTCGACGACGTCACCCACTCGGCTGCCTGACGGCGATGGTCGCGATCAGCGTCATCGAGTTCGTCGCCGTCGGCTCTCCCGAGGGCTTCGCCGTCTCGCTGGCGCCACTGATCGCCGTGTACACCGTCGGCAGCCGCAGCTCATGGCGGCGGGCTTGGCTCGGACTCGTGCTGATCCTCGCCTTCGGGGTGTCGTGGGTCGTGTTCGACCCGATGAGTCTCACCTGGCGCGACCGCGCAGCGTCCCTGGTCTGGCTGACCCCGATGGCCCTCGGCTGGCTGCTGGGCGCGTTCGTCCGGGTGAGTCGGCTGAATGTGGAGCAGCGCCGCATCAATCGCGAGCAGCAGGCAGCGAACGCGGTGGCCGAGGAGCGGAACCGGATTGCTCGTGAGCTGCACGACGTGATCGGTCACGGGGTCAGCGTGATGACGGTTCAGGCATCAGCCGTGCGGCGCCGGCTCACCGCCGAGCAGACCGCCGAACGGCAGGCGCTGGAGGCGGTCGAGACGACCGGCCGGGAGGCGCTCGCGGAGATGCGCCGGATGGTCGGCGTGCTTCGTCGTGACGTCGGTGTCCCGGACCTGGCGCCGACGCCGGGGCTCGACCAGCTCGACAGGCTGGTCGAGACGTTCCGCGCCGCCGGTCTCCCCGTCTCCGTCTCGGTGACAGGAGCTGATCGCGCACTGTCGCCCGGACTGGATCTGACGGCGTACCGGCTCGTGCAGGAAGGACTCACCAACATCCTGCGACACGCCCGCAACCCGAGCCGGGCTGAGGTGAGCATCGACTACCGCGACGACGAGCTGCGGCTGGAGGTGCGCGACGACGGGGAGACCACGGAGATGACCGGGACCGGCGGCGCCGGGCTCGTCGGCATGCGCGAACGGGTCGTCGTCTACGGCGGCACTCTGGCGGCCGGAGCCCGCGCGGACGGCGGCTTCGAGCTGGTGGTCCGTCTGCCGCTGAGACCACCAGCGTGAGCACCGCTGACGGCACGTCCACCGGGGCCATCGGGGTGCTGGTCGTCGACGACCAGGCTCTGGTCCGAGCCGGCTTCCGCATGATCTTGGAGATCGAGCCGGACCTCCGTGTGGTGGGCGAGGCGGTCGACGGTGACCAGGCGGCAGCACAGGCCGCAGCGCTTCGTCCGGATGTGGTGCTGATGGATGTCCGGATGCCGGGGACGGACGGCATCACCGCCACCCGGCGGATCCTGGCGGATGCTTCCTGCCGGACGCGGGTGGTGATGTTGACGACCTTCGACATGGACGACTACGTGTACGCCGCCCTGCGGGCGGGGGCGAGCGGTTTCCTGCTCAAGGACGTGCCACCGGAGACGCTGGTGGCCGGCATCCGCTCGGTGCATTCCGGCGAGTCGCTGCTGGCGCCCACCGTGACGCGCCGGTTGGTCGAGGCCTACCTCGACTCCCGGCGCCCCGCGGACAGCCACCTACGACGGCGCCTGCAGACCCTCACGGCTCGCGAGCACGACGTCCTGCGACTGCTCGCCAGGGGTCTGTCGAACGCGGAGATAGCAGCCCGGCTCTACGTGTCGGAGACGACCGTGAAAACGCATGTCGGGCGGGTTCTCGCGAAGCTGGAGGTGCGCGATCGGGTCCAGGCCGTCATCTACGCCTACGAGGCGGGGGTGGTCGATCGCCGCGGCCGGAGCGGCTGACCGGACCGCCGACGGCGGGTCAGGGCCAGCGGGCGCCGAGCGAGATCATCCCGAGGGCGGCCAGGATGGCGAAGGCCAGGCCGAACCCCGCGTAGCGGGAGGTGACCTCGCGGTCCACCTTCTCCTTGCCCACCGAGCGGCCGATGTCCTTGTAGACCTCGTCCAGCTGCCCGGCGCTCTCGGCCGTGTACGCCTGCCCGCCCGAGATCTTGGCCACCCGCTGCAGCTCGACCCGGTCGACCGGGACCGGCTCGCGCCGCCCGCCGACCTGGATGTAGCCGTCCTCGGTGCCGTAGGCGATCGTGTAGATCGGCACGTTCTGGTCGCGCGACGCCCGTGCCGCCTGGTCCGAGGCGCGACCGACCTGGGTCTTGCCGTCACTGAGCAGCACGATCCGGGCAGGCACGTCGGCGTTGGGGTCGTCGGGATCCGGCGGAACCTGGCTGAGGGCGGCCAGCGAGGTGTAGATCCCCTCACCGATGGCCGTGGAGGGCTGCGGCTGCAGCGCCGAGATGGCGGCGGTCACCGCCCCGCGGTCCAGCGTCGGCGGGACCAACGTGGTGGCGGTGCCGGCGAACGAGACCAGGGAGACGTTGAACTCCTTGGGCAGGGACGTCACGAAGGCGGAGGCGGCGGTCTTGGCCGCCTCCAGCCGGTTGGGCTCGACGTCGGTGGCCTCCATCGACAGCGACACGTCGATGGTCACCACGATGGTGGCCCGTTGACGGTCCTCCAGCACCTGGTCCTTCGGCTTGGCGAACGCCAGGGTCAGGGTCAGCAGACTCAGGATGGACAGACCGACGGCGACGTGGCGCACCCAGACCCGGTCCTTGGGGATGACCAGGTCGAACATGGTGCGGCCCATCGACCGGCGCTTGCTCGCCCGCCGACGGGACAGCAGCACGTAGCCGCCGACCAGGGCCGGGATGAGCAGCAGCAGCCACAGCCGGTTCGGCTCGAGGAACTGCAGCATCGGTACCAGCGGGATCACGGCCACTTCGCCCCCAGGGAGATGGCGCCCAGGGCGGCCAGCACCGCGAAGGCGAGCCCGTAACCGGCGAACCGGGAGGTGACCTCGCGCTCGGCCTTCTCGTAGCCGACTTCGGTGCCGATGTTGTCGTAGACCTTGTCCAGCTGCTCGAGCGTCGCGGCGGCGAAGTAGTCGCCGTTGGTGGTGGCCGCGATCTGCTTCATCAGCTCGTGGTCGACCGGCACCGGCTCGCGCTTGCCGTCGAGGTCGACGTAGCCGTTCTCGGTCCCGTACGCGATCGTGTAGATCGGCACCTTGGCGTTGCGGGCCTCGGCGGCCGCCTGCATCGGGGCCCGGCCGGCGGTGTTGGAGCCGTCGGTGAGCAGCACGATGGCACCGGGGGCGACCGAGTCGGGCTTGTTCGGGTCCTTCGGAGCCTGCTGCAGGGCGCGCAGCGCGGTGTAGATGCCCTCACCGACGGCGGTGCCGTCCTGCAGCTGGATGCTGTTGATGGCGTTCTCGACGGTGTTGTGGGCCAGGGTCGGCGGCACCAGGATCGAGGAGTTGCCGGCCATCGACACGACCGACACGTTGTACTTGTCCGGGATGCTCTCGACGAACTCCACCGCCGCCGCCTTGGCCGCGGCCAACCGGCTGGGGGCCACGTCGGTGGCCTGCATCGACTGCGAGGCGTCGATCACGATGACCACGGTGGCCCGTTCCCGGGGCACGTCGATCTGGGTGCTGGGCCGGGCGAAGGCGGCGGTCAGGGTGACCAGGCTGAGGAGCGACAGGGCCACGGCCAGGTGCCGGCGCCACTGCGACTGCTTCGGCACCACGATGTCCAGCATCGAGGTGTTGGTGAAGCGCATGCCGCGCCGGTTCTTGCGCCGGGCCGCGAAGACGTACGCGGCGATCAGCAGCGGGATGACCAGCAGGATCCACAGCCGGTCCGGCGCGATGAACGACAGCAGCGGGGTCACCTCGTCACTCCCTGGGGCGGCGCGTGCAGCATGCTGGCGACGCGGCGGTAGGCCAGCACGAACCGGGCGATGTCCTGCACCCAGTCGCGGTCGGTGCGGAGCTGGATGTGCCCCACACCAGCACGACGAAGCGCGATCCGGATTCGTTCCCGCTGGGCCGCCGAAGCCGCGTCCATCCGGGCCCGGGCCGCGTCGTCGGCGGTGTTGACGTAGCGCTCGAAGTCCGTCTCCGGGTCACGGATCAGCATGTCGCCGACGTCGGGGAACTCGATCTCGCGGGAGTCCACCACCTCCACCGCCAGCACCTGGTTGCGGACGGCGAGGCGGCGCATCGACCGCTCCCACTCCGGCTCCACGTTGGGGTCCAGCTCGTGGTCGCCCGGGGTCAGGAAGTCCGACACCACCACCCGCAGACCACGGCGACGCTGGGTCCGGGACAGCTGCTCGACCGCCGCGGCCAGCGACATCGAGCCGGTGGCGTGGTCGGGCACGAACGGCTCGGTCAGCATCCGCCGCAGCACGCCGTACAGGGCCGAGCGTCCCGAGACCGCCGGCAGCCGGCGGATCCGGTCCGGTCGCATGATGTAGCCGCCGAACCGGTCCCCGACCCGCTGACCCAGGAAGCCGATCGTGGCGACCGCGGCGATGCCCAGGTCCCGCTTGGTGACGCCCTCGGTGCCCCAGTTCATCGACGGGGTCACGTCGAGCAGCGCCCACACCTCCAGCTCGCGGTCGGAGATGGTGTCGCGGACGTGGGCGACGTTGGTCCGGGCGGTCACCGACCAGTCGATCCGGCGGACGTCGTCCTGACCCGGCTGGTAGACGCGCGCCTCGTTGGTCTCCGACCCCGGGCCGGGCAGCAGCCCCAGGTGGTCGCCGTGCAGGAAGCCCTCCAGCCGCCGCACGATGGCCAGCTCCAACCGGCGCAGCGCGGCCTCGGGCGCCAGCTTGTTCAGCGGGATGGTCGGCTGGGTCGGCTCCCCCAGCACCGAGGACAGCGCCCCGTACGCCGCCGGGTCCGGCGCGGCCATCGCGGGCGCACCGGTGGGCGG
>JBMDXL010000036.1:0-13497 GCA_048594465.1 Microlunatus sp.
GAGATCCTCCCGCTGCTGCGCGAGCTGGGCATCGGCCTGGTCCCCTACTCCCCGCTCGGCCGGGGGTTCCTGACCGGCACCATCACCTCGGCCGACGACCTGGCCGCCGACGACTTCCGTCGCCACAACCCGCGCTTCACCGGCGACGCCCTCGCGGCCAACCTGGCGCTGGTCGACGCGGTCCGGGAGCTCGCCGCGGCCAAGGGCGTCACCGCCGGACAGCTGGCTCTGGCCTGGGTCCTGGCCCAGGGCGAGGACGTGGTCCCGAGCCCCGGCACCAAGCGCGTCCGCTACCTGGAGGAGAACGTCGCGGCCGCGGCCGTCACCCTGACCGACGCGGATCTCGCTGCGCTGGCGGCGGCGGTGCCGGTCGATGCCGTCCAGGGAGAGCGCTACCCCGACATGTCCAGCATCGACAGCTGAGCCCCACAAGCCCGAGTTGTCAGCCTCGATGGTGTACGAGCCACCACCGAGACTGACAACTCGGGGGCGTCGACAGGATCACTCCGCGGCCAGCACCTGCTCCAGGTCCTTGAGCCGGTCCAGACCGCGGACCATCTGGCCCATCCGCGGGTTGGCGGCGAACTCCTCACGGTGCCGGTGCAGGAACCGCCAGTAGCCACCGGTGAAGGGGCAGCCGTCCTCGCCCACCCGCTTCTTCGGGTCGAACCGGCAGTCGCCGCAGTGGTCGCTCATCTTGTCGATGTAGGCGCCGCCGGAGGTGTACGGCTTGGTGGCCAGGATCCCGCCGTCGGCGTGCTGGCTCATCCCCACCACGTTGGGCACCATCACCCAGTCGTACCCGTCCAGGAACGCCCGGTGGAACCAGTCGGTCACCTGCTGCGGCTTCCACCGGTGCTGCATCGCGTAGTTGCCGAGCACCATCAGGCGCGGGATGTGGTGGGTCCAGCCGGTTTCCCGGACCGAGGTGAGCGCCGACCGCACGCAGGCGGCGTCGGTCCCCTCGGGATCGAGCTCGGCGAACCAGGCGTCGATCGAGCGGCGCTGGTTGAGCTTGTTGTGACTGCGGTAGTCCTCGCCCAGGTACCAGTAGAGGTGCCAGATGTAGTCCCGCCAGCCGATCACCTGACGGATGAAGCCCTCCACGGCCGCCAGCGGGGCGTCCCCGTCGTGGTAGGCCGTCTCCGCGGCCCGCACCACCTCGATCGGGTCCAGCAGACCCAGGTTGAGCGGCACCGAAAGCAGCGAGTGGGCCATCCAGCGGTCGGCGGACATGATCGCGTCCTCGTAACGGCCGAAGTCCGGCAGCCGGTGCTCGACGAAGTCGGCCAGCGCGGCCAGTGCCTCGGACCGGGTGGCGGCGAACAACCGCGGTCCGTCCTGACCGAGGAACTCGACCCCGTCCGCCGCCAGCCGGTCCAGGTCGTCTCGCCCCTCGGCGTCGATGTCGTCCTCGGTCGGCCACACGGGCTCCGGCAACCCCAGCGTCGCGCGACCCTTCGGCGGTGGCTCGCGGTTCTCGGCGTCGAAGTTCCAGCGGCCGCCGACCGGCTCCGCGCCGTCCATCAGCACCCCGATCCGGCGGCGGTTGTCCCGGTAGAAGTCCTCCATCAGCAGCCGCTTGCGACCCCGCCCCTCGGCCCAGGCCGTGAACTCGGCCCGCGCGGCACTGAAGCCGCGCGCCGGCAGACGCTCGATCTCCCGCTCCTCAGCCAGCCGATCGACCAGGTGCAGCGCGGCCCAGGAGGTCGGTTGGATCACCTCCAGCGGCCCGTCCACCTCAGCCAGGGCGTCCCGATAGGTCTCCGACCGGACGAAGGTGCACCGCTTCCCCAGCTCGGTCGCCCGGTGCCGCATCGCCGACCAGACCAGGTGCGCCTTCTGCCGGTGGAACGTCCGTCGTCGCAGCACCCCGACCGACTCGACCAGCAGCACCCGCTGGGCGGCGTCGTCCAGGTAGTGCGGTCCCAGCTGGTCGCCGAACAGCCAGCGCATCGTCATCCCTCACGCCCCTCACGCGTCGGTCGTCCACCTGCCGGGGGTACGACGATCGCACGAGCGACCGCCTGCACTTCCTCGACGTACGCCGGAAGGGATGCGGACCGTCCGACCGATGCATGAATATTCGACATATGGCATGAATATGTTCTAGGCTCCGATCTCGTGTCCAAGGTCCTGAACTCCCTCCCCGTCGGCGAGCGCGTCGGCATCGCCTTCTCCGGAGGTCTCGACACCTCCGTGGCGGTCGCCTGGATGCGCGAGAAGGGTGCGATCCCCTGCACGTACACGGCCGATCTCGGTCAGTACGACGAGGACGACATCGAGACCATCCCCGAGCGGGCGCACCAGTACGGGTCGGAGATCTCCCGCCTGGTCGACTGCAAGGAGGCCCTCGTCGAGGAGGGCCTGGTGGCGCTGCAGTGCGGGGCGTTCCACATCCGCACGGCCGGCCGCACCTACTTCAACACCACCCCGCTGGGACGGGCGGTCACCGGCACCCTGCTGGTCCGGGCGATGAAGGACGACGGCGTCGACATCTGGGGTGACGGGTCGACCTACAAGGGCAACGACATCGAGCGGTTCTACCGCTACGGCCTGCTGGCCAACCCGCAGCTGCGGATCTACAAGCCGTGGCTGGACGCCGACTTCGTCGAGGAGCTGGGCGGCCGGGCGGAGATGTCGGCCTGGCTGACCGAGCGGGACCTGCCCTACCGGGCGTCCAAGGAGAAGGCGTACAGCACCGACGCCAACATCTGGGGGGCCACCCACGAGGCCAAGCGGCTGGAGCACCTCGACACCGGGGTGGAGATCGTCGAGCCGATCATGGGCGTCGCCTCCTGGCGCGACGACGTCGAGATCGCCCCAGAGGAGGTCACCATCGCCTTCGACCAGGGCCGACCGGTGGCCATCAACGGCCAGACCTTCGCCTCGGCCGTTGCCCTGGTGCTCGAGGCCAACGCGGTCGGCGGTCGGCACGGTCTCGGGGTCAGCGACCAGATCGAGAACCGGATCATCGAGGCCAAGTCCCGTGGTCTCTACGAGGCGCCGGGGATGGCGCTGCTGCACATCGCGTACGAGCGGTTGCTGTCGGCGATCCACAACGAGGACACCATCGCCAACTACCACGCCGAGGGTCGGCGGCTGGGCCGGCTGATGTACGAGGGCCGCTGGCTCGACCCGCAGTCGCTGATGCTGAGGGAGTCCCTGCAGCGCTGGGTCGGTTCTGCCGTGACCGGCGAGGTGACCCTGAAGCTGCGGCGGGGCGAGGACTACTCCCTGCTGAACACGTCCGGTCCCTCGCTCAGCTACCACCCCGACCGTCTGTCCATGGAGCGGGTGGCCGACGCGCCGTTCGGGCCCCTGGAGCGGATCGGTCAGCTGACCATGCGCAACCTGGACATCGCCGACTCCCGGGCCCGGCTGGAGCAGTACGCCGCCCAGGGCATCGTGGGCGGGGCGACCGCGGAGCTGGTCGGCGGGCTGGAGCCGGGATCCTCCACGGCGATCGCCCGCGGTGCGGGTCCGGACGACGAGCAGGAAGCGCTCGACCGGGCCGCGATGGAGTTCGGCACCGACTGATCAGCCGGCGCCCGCCCTGGGTGGAGCTCCCTCACCGATGTCGGTGACCAAGCTCCACCCACGTGCGCGCACGCCCCGGATCAGGCGCTGGCCGGGCTCTTCGGGCTGACCGGCGACTTCGGGCTCACGGGCGAGGCCGGGGTGTTCGGGCTCACCGGCGACTTGGCGCTGACCGGGCTGGCCGGGGTGTTGGGCGTGTTCGGGGTGTTCGGGGTCACCGCCGTGTTCGGGGTGTTGGGCGTGTTCGGCGTCACCGCCGTGTTCGGGGTGTTGGGCGTGTTCGGCGTCACCGCGGTGTTCGGGGTGTTCGGCGTCACCGCGGTCGGGTCGACCGCCGGGAGCACACCGGCCGTGGCGTCGGCCGCCAGCGAGCCGGCCTGCACCGTGGTCACCGAGCTGCTGCTCGCCGTCGTCTGGGCGTCGAAGCCGCTGGCGAAAGCCGCCACCGGAGTCAGCGCCACGGCCGCCGCGCCGCCGGCCAGGATCCACTTGGTCTTGGTGAACATCGTCATCACTTCTCTCGGTTCGGGTCAACAGCCCCTTGCTGCTGACAAGAACAAGAAAACCAACGGCAGATGAGGTGAACAGGAGCCGGCGATGAGAGCAGTCTCACCGTGTTGTCGTCACTCGCTGTTCGCTGCGCGCTGAGGACTCTGTCTTCCCTCGTCGGCCGTCAACGAAGAGCGTGTTGACGACCTCCTCAGTCCAAACAGAGTCGGCGCTCCGCTCACGGCCGCTCGCGACGGGAGTCGTCACCCGCTGTTCGCGACGCGCTGAGAGCCGGGTCGCTCGCGTGCGCTCATCGAGAAGGAGGTTCGGGCACGTCCGCGACGGTCAGAACGTGCCCGGAACTCCTTCTCGGCAGCGGATACCGCGCGCAGGACGTACGGACGGCACTACCGAGCGGTCGCCTAGCGCGAGAAGAGCTGCCCGGAGACCGTGGTGATGAAGTTCTTCAACGACGCCGGCAGATCGCGCAGGTGCCAGCCGGCGGGTCCGTGGTACCAGCCGAGGTCGAAGCGGTCCTCGTCCGTGTCGTCGTCGGCGGCCACGATGGCGTCCAGCCACCGCTGGTGCCCACCGAGCACGACCGCGTACGGCAGCAGCTCGGAGATCTCGCTCAGCTCGCGGCCGGGGGGCATCTGGTCGGTGGGGTGGGACATCAGGTCCGAGCGCAGGGCGCCGAGCCCGGCCAGCAGGGCGGCGCCGTTCTTGGTCCGGGCGGGCATCTCCTGGGCCACGAACATCAGGCCGAGGGCCAGCGAGATCAGCGCCAGACCCACCAGCCCGAAGGTGGTGAACGCCGCGAGCAGCACGGTGATCACCACGGCACCGATCAAGGCGCCGATGGCGGTCTGGGTCCACCGGTTGCGGATCGCGTCGGGTCGCCGCTCGAACCAGCCGTGGGCGACCACCTCGTCGTAGAGCTTGTCCTGCACCGCCCCGACCGACTCGTACACCCGGGAGGACAGCTCGGAGACCTTGACCTGATCGTGCCCGATCACGCCGTCCAGCAGCACGGCCTCGAAGGGGTGCAGGTCGTCGGTGGCGCTGTCGGTGCGGGACAGGGACCAGTCGGTGGCGGTGAAGTCGCTCTCCCGCGGCAGCTCGGTGATCCGCAGGTGCCCGTGGACCGCGAGGTCGATCAGGGTGGCGGTGATGTCGATCGGGTCGACGCGCTCGTCGGCCACCGTGCCGACGTGTCCCGGGCGGACGTCGCCGAGCACCCGGAACTCGCTCTGCCCGGCCCCGACCGGGACGAACTCGGCGGCCCGGGTCACCTCCGACCCCGAACCGGCGTCCACCCCGGCCCGGCGGTGCAGGGCGACCAGGGCGGCCGCGCCGAGGATCAACAGACCCAGGGCCAGCGCGAGCGGCAGCGGCTTGGCCGAGAACGCCCGGGCCAGCGTCCAGACCTCCTCGATCTGCTCGTTGCTGGCCAGCGCGCCGGCTGGGAAGCCGATGTGCACCTGGACGAACTCGCCCGGGCCACGGGGACCGTCCCGGAAGGTCGGTTGCTGGGCGTCGTCGGTCCCGGCCGCGGCGTACCGGCACGGCACCTCGGAGTTCGGGGACCCGGCGTTGCACTCGATGAAGGAGAACGGCACCGGGATGGCGACCGTGGCGGAGAAGTCGGTGACCGCCGAGTCGAAGCCCTGCAGCAGCGGCCACTCCAGCGCGGTGCCCTCCGGGGTGGCGATCACGGCCCCGACCACCGTGTACTCCAGGCTGACCCGGTTCTGCCCGTTGGTCGGGAACGTCACCACCGCGTAGCGGTCCTGGTTCGTCTGCACGTCGGGGGCGAACGGCTGGCCGCCGTTGCTGGCCTGGAAGCCGCTGATGTCGTACACGTAGCGGCGATCGCCCAGCAGCTGCTTCTTCAGCTCGAAGGTCTGCTTGACCTGGGCCGGGGCGGTGCCGGTGAACGTGATGTCCTGCTTGACCTTGAGGGTGCCGTCGAGACCGAGGCTGGCCGTCACCACGAAGGTCGAGGCGGTGCCCTCCGCCCGGGCGGTCAGGGCGTTCGGTCCGGCACTCAGTCCCGCCAGCACGAGCAGGGCGGTGAGGGACAGCAGGACCGCCCTCGTGAGCGTCGGGCGGGCAGCGGCCCGACCCGTGACGCGGCGGCGGTCGGCGGTGGAGGTCTCCGGCACGGGCTAAGCCTCCCACAGGGGTGTGTCGTGCGGGCCGAGCCCGCGCCACGGGCAGAGCCGACTCGTCGGACCGCACGGGACGGTCGGCAGCCGCACCGCCCGCCGGACACCCCCGCCGGTTAGGCTTCGGCACGTGACGCAGCAGCAGTGGGGCGCGCCGAGCGGCCAGCGCCCGTACGGCCAGCAGCCCCCGCCCGGCTGGGGCGGTCAGGGCTTCGGCCAGCCTGCGTACGGCTACGGCGGCCCGTCGGCCCCTCGGCAGAACCCGCCCGGTGGCTTCGGTGGTCCGCAGCCCGGCGTCCCGCACTACGGTCCCCCGGTCCAGCCCCCGCGCCGGCGCAGCCCGCTGATGTCGCTGCTGCTCGGGCTGGTCGCGCTCAGCCTGCTGGCCATCGTCGGACTGGTGCTGGTCAGCGCCTTCAGCGGCTCCTCCGACGTCGCGTACCAGAACGACAACTACCAGGTGCCACCGCCGGACAGCACCCCGCCGGAGATCCCCCTGCCGAAGACGTACGGCGAGGCCGAGGACCTGCTGGTCGACAACCGCTTCTACGCCCAGACCGCCCCGATCCCGGTGCGCTGCGACAACCCACCGATCAACGTGGCCAACGCCACCGACGCGGACCTGGAGACCCACTTCAACGGCCAGGTGGAGTGCCTGATGCGGGTCTGGGACCCGCCCGTGACGGCGGCGGACTACCTGCTGCCGCGGCCTTCGGTCACCATCTACGGCGAGAAGATCACCACCAAGTGCGGCGAGTCCGGGGTGAACGCCTTCTACTGCAGCGCCGACCAGCAGATCTACTTCTCCAACCTGCTGCCGCAGGCCGTGCCGATCGTCCGGACCAACAAGTGGGCGGCCGACGTGGTGATGGCGCACGAGTTCGGGCACGCCCTGCAGGGTCGTACCTGTCTGCTCATCAGCGCCCACGCGCTGGCCCAGAACGCCGGGTCGGAGCGGGAGTCCAACCTGCTGATCCGCCGCCTGGAGACCCAGGCCGACTGCTTCGCCGGGGTCTACATGCGCTCGGTGTCGCGGTCCCTCGGTGTGCAGCAGTCGGATCTGAGTGGCATCCAGGACACGTTCGTGGCCGTCGGCGACGACACCATCACCGGCGAGCCCGACATCGAGGGCAACCACGGTCTGGCCCGGACGCGCAAGTTCTGGGGCACCACGGGTCTCGGCACCAGCGACATCGGGAAGTGCAACACCTTCACCGTGCCGGCCAGCCAGGTGCGCTAGGGGCTGTCGCCGACGTCGCCGACGGCCGGGGTCAGTCGGGTGACGACACCCGGTGGATCAACGCCGTGGCCAGAGCCGCGACGCCCTCTCCCCGGCCGGTCAGTCCCAGGCCGTCCGTCGTGGTGGCCGAGACCGACACCGGGGCACCCAGGACGTCGGACAGGACGGCCTCGGCCTCGGCCCGGCGGGGCGCGACGCGCGGACGGTTGCCGATCAGCTGCACGGCCACGTTGGCGATCTCGTACCCGGCGGCGCGGACGCGGACCGCGGTCTCGCGCAGGAACGCCGCACCGCTGGCTCCCCGCCACTCGGGGCGGTCGGTGCCGTAGTTGCTGCCGAGGTCACCGAGTCCGGCGGCCGACAGCAGCGCGTCGCAGGCCGCGTGGGCGACGACGTCCCCGTCGGAGTGACCCTCCAGGCCCGCGGGTTCGTTGGAGAACAACAACCCGGCCACCCACAGGGGGTGGCCGGGTGTCAGTCGATGCACGTCGACGCCGATCCCGGTCCGGAAGGGCGCCGGCTGGAGCTGGCTCAGGAGGCGAGGACCTCGTCGAGCAGCACCTCGGCCTTGTCCTCGGCCACGCGCTCGGCGAGCGCGAGCTCGGAGACGAGGATCTGGCGGGCCTTGGCCAGCATCCGCTTCTCGCCGGCGGAGAGACCACGCTCGCGCTCACGCCGCCACAGGTCACGGACGACCTCGGCGACCTTCATCACGTTCCCGGAGTGCAGCTTCTCCAGGTTGGCCTTATACCGACGCGACCAGTTGGTCGGCTCCTCGGTGTGCGGGGCACGCAGCACGCTGAACACGCGCTCCAGGCCCTCCGCGTCGACGACGTCACGCACGCCGACGAGGTCGAGATTGCAGGCAGGGACCCGAACGATGAGATCGGTCTGGCCCACGATCCTCAAGACGAGATAGAGCTTGTCCTCACCCTTGATCTGACGGGTTTCGATGTCCTCGATCACGGCGGCCCCATGATTCGGGTAGACCACTGTTTCGCCGACTGTGAAGGTCATATTTTCTTGTACCCCTTTCGCGGGCTCCCAGTCTACCACGCTGAGAATCCACAGAATCCGGCGTTTGCGCTAGCCAGAGGCCACATCGGGGCCGCAACAGGCCTTGACAAACATGGCTGCGCTATGCCTTTCGCGGGTCCCGGCGGCCTGCTCGCCGAGCGCCGGCGCGACCCGTCGGCCCCGTCCAGGGTACGCGGCTCCACGGTCGGGCCCCGGATCGCTACAGTTGGCGCCACTGCCCCCGTACGCCCCCTCAGGAGTCGAGACCGTGACCCAGTCCTCGCGAGCCCGCGCGCCCCGTACGCTCGTCGCGACCCTGCTCAGCGCCCTGCTCCTGCTGGTGTCCGCCTGCGGCATGGACGCGCAGACCTCCCAGCCGTACACCCCTGCGGAGGGCGTGAACGCCGACGTGGGCGCCGCCGGCAAGGCGGTCCAGGTCCGCAACCTGATGATCCTCAGCCGTGAGGACGGCACGGGCTACCTGTCCGCCAGCATCGTGGCCCAGGACCGGGACGCGATGACCGCTGTCGCCGGCTACCCGTACAAGCTCGACGGCACCCAGGGCACGCCCTTCACCGTGACGCTGCCCAACCCGGTCGGGCTGAGCGAGGACGCCCTGGTGGTGCTGACGAACCGCGAGCTGATCGAGCTCACGAGCCCCGAGCTGGTGGTCGGTGCCGACGCCCAGGTGACCCTGACCTTCAGCAGCGCCGGCGAGCTCACCATCCGGGTGCCGATCGTCGACGCCGACCAGCCGGACTACGCGAGCATCACCCCGTCACCGACCCCCAGCAGCTGACCCTCCGCCAGGTCGGGCGGCGTCCGGAACGGACCCGCCCTTCGGACCGCGCCACCGGCGTCAGCGCCGGGCACGGCCGCTAACGGCCGTACGTCTCCCGGTCACTGAACAGGCTGGAGACCGACTCCCCCAGGTGGATCCGGCGCGCCGCCTCGGCGAACAGCGGCGCCACCGACCGCACCTCGATGTTCGGCAGCTGCTTGTCCCCCGGGAGCGGCAGCGTGTTGGTGATCACGATCTCGTCGACGTCGGCCTGGGCGCGGAGCCGTTCGATGGCGGAACCGGTGAACAGACCGTGGGTGCAGGCGATCCGGATCCGGCGGACGTGCTGCTGCCGCAGCTTGGCCAACAGCTCGACGATCGAACCCGCCGTCGCGATCTCGTCGTCGAGCACGATCACGTCGCGACCCGCCACGTCCCCGACGATCCGGTCGATGACCACGGTGTCGTCGGCCAGCCGCTGCTTGGAGCCCGCGGCCACCGGGACATCCAGGATCCGGGCCAGCTGACTGGCCACCTTGGCGTTGCCCAGATCCGGGGACACCACCACGGTGTTGCTCAGGTCGTCGCCGACGAAGTGCTCGGCCAGCACCGACACGGCGTTCAGGTGGTCCACCGGGATGGAGAAGAAGCCGTGGACCTGCGGGGAGTGCAGGTCCATGGTGAGCACCCGGGTGGCCCCGGCCTCGGCCAGCATGTCGGCCACCAGCCGGGCGCCGATGGAGATCCGCGGGGCGTCCTTCTTGTCCGAGCGCGCGTACGCGAAGTGCGGGATGACGGCGGTCACGCTCGTCGCCGACGCACCCCGGGCCGCGTCCAGCATCAGCAGCAGCTCGAAGAGGTGGTCCTGCACCGGGGAGGCCAGGGTCTGGACGATGTAGACGTCCCGCCGCCGGCAGTTGGCCCGCAGCTGCACCTGGAGGCAGTCGTTGCTGAACCGGGTGGTCCGCGAGGGCGACAGCTCGACCCCGAGGAGATCGCACATCTCGGTCGCGAAAGCCGGATGGGCCGAGCCCGAGAACACCGAGATCATCGCCGTCACGGCGTCACTGTAGTGGCGATGAATTCCTACGCCGACCAGCCTCCGTCGCGAGCGGCCGAGAGCGGAGCGCCCGACTCTGTCCGGACCGAGGAGAGAGCAAACACGCATGTCCGTTTGCGAGCGATGAGGGAAGACAGAGTCAGACGGCGCTCTGCGAACAGCGAGTGACGACTGTCCCGTCACCCGCTGCTCGCGACGGGATCTGGCACTCTCAACCCTCGAACTTGTACCCGAGCCCGCGGACGGTCAGCAGCACCTTGGGACGTCCGGGATCGGCCTCGATCTTGGTCCGCAGCCGCTTGACGTGCACGTCGAGGGTCTTGGTGTCCCCCACGTAGTCGGCGCCCCAGATCCGGTCGATCAGCTGGCCGCGGGTCATCACCCGGCCGGCGTTGCGGAGCAGCATCTCGAGCAGCTCGAACTCCTTGAGCGCCAGCCGCACCGTCCGCCCGTCCACGGAGACCTCGTGCCGCTCGATGTCCATCCGGACGCCGTGCGCCTCGACCACGTCGGGCATCAGCTCGACGTCCTGCCCTCGACGCAGCACCGCCCGGATCCGGGCCACCAGCTCGCGCTGGCTGAACGGCTTGGTCACGTAGTCGTCGGCCCCGAGCTCGAGCCCGACCACCTTGTCGATCTCGCTGTCCCGGGCGGTGACCATGATCACCGGCACCGGTCCGCGCTGCCGCAGCTGGCGGCAGACCTCGGTGCCCGGAACCCCGGGCATCATCAGGTCGAGCAGGACGATGTCGGCGCCGCCCTTGTCGTACGCGGCCAGTCCCTCCGTCCCGTCGGCGGCCTCGACGACGTCGAAGCCCTCCTTGCGCAGCATGTAGGCCAGCGCGTCGCGGTAGGACTCCTCGTCCTCGACGACAAGCACGCGGGTCATCGCAGTCAACTCCTGGTCTGGTTTCGGGTCAGCAGGGGCACGACGTCGCCGCCGGGATCGTCGTCGTCCAGCTCCTGCCGGGTCGGCTGGTGGATGGGGAGGCGCAGGGTGAAGGTCGAGCCGCGGCCGGGTTGGCTCCACACGATGACGTCGCCGTTGTGGGCGGCGGCGATGTGCTTCACGATCGACAGCCCGAGCCCGCTGCCACCGTTGGCCCGACTCCGGGCGTAGTCGACCCGGTAGAAGCGCTCGAAGATCCGCTCGAGCTGGTCGCCGGGGATGCCGACGCCGTTGTCGGACACCGTGATGTCGACGTAGTCGTCGTCGCTGCGCACCTGCCGGCGAGCCGCTACCACCACGCGGGCCCCGGCATCGGAGTAGACGAGGGCGTTCTCCACCAGGTTGCCGATCGCGGTGCTGAGCTGCAGGTGGTTGCCCATCACCTCCAGGCCGCTCTCGCCCGCGATGGTGATGCTCACCTGGTGCTGCTCGGCGTCGACCCGGCAGCGGTCGACGGCCTCGATCAGCACGTCGTCGACCTCGATGCTCTCGGCCTGGCCCATCAGGTCGTCGCCCTGCAGCCGGGAGAGGTCGATGATCTGCGCGACCAGGTCGCCCAGCCGCGCCGACTCGATCCCCCTCCGGGCGGCGAAACGGCGGACGGCCTCCGGATCGTCCGCCGCCTCCTCCACCGCCTCCGCCAGCAGCGAGATGGCCCCGATCGGTGTCTTCAGCTCGTGACTGACGTTGGCCACGAAGTCGCGGCGGGTGGCCTCGACCCGTCGCGCGTGGGTCAGGTCGTCGGCGAGCACCAGGACCAGGCCCTCGGGCAGCGGAGCGACGCGGATGCCGAGCAGCAGGTCGGCGTCACGCACGTCGCGGGAACCGCGGCGGACCTCCACCTCCTCAGTCAGCAACCGGGACTCCCGGCGGGACTCCCGGGCCAGCTCCAGCACCCGGGGGACGATCACCCGGCTCCCCCGCGTCAGTCCGAGGTTCAAGGCGAGGGGTGTGGACTCCAGCACCTCGTCGTGGGGTCCGACCACCACGCCCGCGGAGCGGATCACGCGGAGGACGTCCCGGACCCCGGACGGCACCGTGACCTCGCGCACCTGCGGGACCGTGAGACCGTCGACGTGGCGACTGCGGCGGACCAGGGCGGCGACGGCGAGGCCCAGACCGAGACCGACGAGCAGGCCGATCCCGCCGAGCAGCACACCCACCCAGTTCACACTCGGGATCCTAGGACGTCGACCCGCAGTCACCCGCCAGCCACGGACCGGCTACGCTCCCGCCGGCGCTGATGTTCGAACGGAGTTCACCGCCCGTTCACGCGGGTCATGTCTGGTCGAAAGTGCCGGGCATAGGCTCGACCCGGCGAGGTGCTGACGACGCGTGGCCCCGGTCCCGCACGTACGCACGCCCGGACGCAGAACCCGACGAACCACAGCAAGGACTTCTCATGCGCGACTCCTACCACGAGCAGCTCGACGACATCCTCGCCGACCTGGTCCAGATGTGCCAGAAGGTCGCGATCGCGGTGCGGTCGGCCACGACGGCGCTGCTCGAGGCCGAGATCCATCTGGCCGAGCAGGTGATCGGGGACGACGCCGATCTCGACCGGATGCAGGCCGACATCGAGGAGCGGGCCTTCCACCTCCTCGCCCGCCAGTCCCCCGTCGCCGGCGAGCTCCGTACGGTGGTGGCCTCGCTGCGGATGGTGAGCGAGCTGGAGCGGTTGGGTGACCTGGCCGCGCACGTGGCCAAGATCGCCCGGCTCCGCTACCCCGAGGTCGCGGTGCCGAACCTGCTGCGGCCCAACTTCGTCCGGATGGGCGACGTGGCCGAGAAGATGGTGATCACCGCCGGCCAGACGCTCAACAACCGCAGCATCGAGAGCGCGGAGGAGCTCCGCTCCCGGGACGAGGAGATGGACGACCTCCGGCTCAGCCAGTTCCGGGTGATGCTGGGCGACTCGTGGGAGTACGGCGTGGAGGCCGCCATCGACGTGGCGCTGCTGGGTCGCTACTACGAGCGGATCGCCGACCACGCGGCCTCGATGGGCCGCCGGATCATCTACGTCGTGACCGGTGAGTTCCCGGAGACGGAGTTCTGGCCGCAGCCCTGACTTCGTCACTCGCTGTTCCGCTGCACCAAAACCGGTTCCCGGGCCCGATCTGCTCGAGTTCGGTTCATCCGCTCGATGTCGTCATCGAGCGGATGGGCGCAGCTCGAGCGGATCGCGCTGGGCACGGCGGACGGCCGTTCGCGACGGGACTACTTCTTCTTGCCCTGGTTCTTGACCGCCTCGAT
>JBMDXL010000360.1:0-5718 GCA_048594465.1 Microlunatus sp.
GCCCTTGACGAGGGCGTGGGTGATCCGCTCCCGTACCGGTGCGTCCCGCCAGGCCAGAACCGAGGGATCATCCACCTTCTCGGCAGACTGGTTGTGGGCAGCGGCGATCTCCAGCAGCCGTTCGGTCGCATCCGCGCGACGGTTCAGGATCACGTCCTCGATCCGGTCCCGCAGCTCGGGCTCGATCTCGTCGTAGATCACCAGCGCCCCGGCGTTCACGATGCCCATGTCCATGCCCGCGGCGATCGCGTGGTAGAGGAAGACCGCGTGGATCGCCTCCCGCACCGGGTTGTTGCCGCGAAAGCTGAAGGACACGTTCGAGACCCCGCCGGAGACCAGCGCGCCCGGCAGGTTCTGCTTGATCCAACGGGTCGCTTCGATGAAGTCGACGCCGTAGCTCGCGTGCTCCTCGATGCCGGTCGCCACGGCGAAGACGTTCGGGTCGAAGATGATGTCCTCGGCCGGGAAGCCCACCTCGTCGATCAGGATCCGGTAGGCCCGCTCGCAGATCTGCTGGCGGCGTCGGAGGTTGTCGGCCTGGCCGTCCTCGTCGAAGGCCATCACCACGACGGCGGCGCCGTACTTGCGGCACAGCCTCGCGTGCTCGACGAACGACTCCACGCCCTCCTTCATCGAGATCGAGTTGACGATCGGCTTGCCCTGCACGCACCGCAACCCGGCCTCGATCACCTCCCACTTGGACGAGTCGATCATCAGCGGCACCCGGCTGATGTCCGGCTCGGAGGCGATCAGCTTGGCGAAGCGATCCATCGCGGCGACGCCGTCGATCATCCCCTCGTCCATGTTGACGTCGATGACCTGCGCACCCGCTTCGACCTGCTGTCGGGCCACGGCCAGCGCGGTCGGGTAGTCACCGGCCTTGATCAGCTTGCGAAAGCGCGCCGACCCGGTGATGTTCGTCCGTTCTCCCACGTTCACGAAGAGCGACTCGCTCGTGACGTTCATCGGTTCCAGGCCGGACAGCCGCAGAGCCGGTGCGACCCGGACCGGCTCGCGGGGCGCCAGATCGGCCACCTGCCGACCGAGCTCGACGATGTGCTCCGGGGTGGTGCCGCAGCATCCGCCCGCCACGTTGATCAGCTTGTCCTGGGCGAAGGAGCCGACGACGGCACCCATCTGCTCCGGTGTCTCGTCGTACTCCCCGAACGCGTTCGGCAGACCCGCGTTGGGATAGCAGAAGGTGAAGCAGTCCGCGATCCTGGCGAGCTCGGCGACGTAGGGGCGCATGTCGGCCGCACCGAGCGCGCAGTTGAACCCGACAGCCAGCGGTCGGGCGTGCCGGACGCTGTTCCAGAAGGCCTCGGTGACCTGACCGGACAGGGTCCGCCCGGAGGCGTCGGTGATGGTCCCCGAGATGAACACCGGCCAGCGCCGCCCACGCTCCTCGAAGAGCGTCTCCAGGGCGAAGACCGCGGCCTTGGCGTTCAGGGTGTCGAAGATGGTCTCCACCAGCAGCAGGTCGCTGCCGCCGTCGACCAGGCCGCGGGCCTGTTCCAGGTACGCCTCCACGAGCTGCTCGAAGTCGGTGTTCCGAGCCCCCGGGTCGTTCACGTCCGGGGAGATCGATGCCGTGCGGTTGGTCGGGCCCAACGCACCGGCCACGAACCGCGGATGCTCCGGAGTCGCCTGGGCATCGCAGGCCGCCCGGGCCAGCTGCGCCGAGACGAGGTTCAGCTCGTAGCTCAGCTCCTGCAACCCGTAGTCGGCCATCGAGATGCGCTGCGCGCTGAAGGTGTTGGTCTCGATCAGGTCCGCGCCCGCGCTCAGATAGGCGTCGTGGATGGAGCGGATGACCTCCGGCTGGGTGAGCGAGAGCAGGTCGTTGTTGCCGGCCAGATCGTGCGGCCAGTCGGCGAACCGCTCGCCACGGAAGTCCGCCTCGGACAGGCCCTTGCCCTGGATGTAGACACCCATCGAGCCGTCCAGCAGCAGCACCCGCTGCTGCATCAGCGCCGTGAGCGCCTCGGTGGCGTCGGGACGGGTCCGTACGGGCAGTCGGTCCGCAGCCACGACTGCCCCCTCCTCGCGCAAGTCGGACACCTGGTGAGGATAGACCGGCAGGGCCCGGTCCGACCCCGGTTCTCGGTCGGTGGCGGCGTCTACAGTGATCCACATGAACGAGCAGGTGAACGCCGGGCTCCGTGGGCTGCGCGACCCGCTGGTCGTCGCCGCCTTCAGCGGCTGGAGCGATGCGGGCAACGCCGCGAGTGCTGCGGTGGAGCACCTCGCGGAGGCGTACCAGGCCGAGCTGGCCTTCGAGCTCGATCCCGACGACTTCTACGACTACCAGGTCAACCGGCCCGAGGTGTCGCTGAGCGCCGACGGCGAGCGGGAGATCACCTGGCCGACGACGCGGATCAAGACCGCCCAGCTGGCCGGCGGCCGGGACCTGGTCCTGGTCGAGGGGATCGAGCCCAACCTCCGCTGGCGGCAGTTCGGTGGACTGATCACCTCGGCCCTGCGCTCGGCCCGACCGTCCCGGGTGTTCGTGCTCGGCGCGCTGCTGGCCGACACGCCGCACACCCGGCCGGTGCCGGTCACCACCACGACCCGCGACGTCGCGCTGATGGAGACGTACGGCATCGGGGAGTCGACCTACGAGGGTCCGACCGGCATCGTCGGCGTGATGGCCGACCTGCTGGCCCGCTCCGGGCTGCCCACCATGTCGGTCTGGGCGGCCATCCCGCACTACGTCTCGCACCCGCCGTGCCCCAAGGCCACGCTGGCCATCCTGTCCCAGCTCGAGCGGCTGCTGGACGTGCCGCTGGACTTCGGCGAGCTGCCGGAGCTGGCCCGCGCCTGGGAGCGCGGCGTCAACGAGCTGGCCGCCGAGGACTCCGAGGTGGCGGAGTACGTGTCGCAGCTGGAGGAGCAGCAGGATGCGGCCGACCTGCCCGAGGCCAGCGGCGACGCCATCGCCGCCGAGTTCGAGCGCTACCTCAAGCGCCGGAACTCCTAGCTCCGCAAAGGGTCTCAGGCCACCGCGTCGGCGAGCCCGCGCAGCTGGTTGACCATCGCGTCGGGGTCGTCGGCCCCGAAGACCGCCGACCCGGCCACGAACGCGTCCGCCCCCGCCTCGGCACAGCGCTCGATCGTCTCCACCGAGACCCCGCCGTCGACCTGCAGCCAGATGTCGCCGCCGGTGCGGTCCACCAGGGCCCGGGCCCGCTCGATCTTGGGCAGGCACAGGTCCAGGAACGACTGCCCGCCGAAGCCCGGCTCCACGGTCATGATCAGCACCAGGTCCAGCTCCGGCAGCAGATCCGCGTACGGCTCGATCGGCGTCGCCGGCTTCAGCGCCATCCCGGCCCGGGCGCCCCGGTGGCGCAGCTCCCGGGCCAGCCGGACCGGGGCGGCGGCCGCCTCCACGTGGAAGGTGACCGAGTCCGCGCCCTGCTCGGCGTACGCCGGTGCCCAGCGGTCCGGGTCGGCGATCATCAGGTGGAGGTCGAGGACCTTGTCGGTGACCTTGCGGATCGCCTCCATCACCGGCAGACCGATGGTCAGGTTCGGGACGAAGTGGTAGTCCATCACGTCCACGTGCAGCGCGTCGGCGCTCGGGATGGTCTCGATCGAGGTCTGCAGGTTGGCGAAGTCCGCCGACAGCAGGCTGGGCATGATCCGGTTGGGCACGACGTGACCCTAGCGGTCACGCCGGCGTGCGCGCGGTCAGCGCCAGCCGGCGAGCTCCACCCGTGCCTTGGTTTGGGCGGCCTCCACAGCGGCGTACGTGGTGGCCAGGCTGCCGAGGTTCTGACGACCGGAGACGCCCGGTTCGCGACCGGCGGCGATCGCCTGCGCGAACTCGGTCAGGCTGCCCGCCCGGTCGACCCGGGAGACCACCGGCAGCTCGAGGGTCTCCACGAACCGTCCACGGCGCACCGTGACCAGGTCCGACTTCCAGCCGTCCGGGCCGTCGCCGCGGCTGGTCCACCACACCTCGCCGCCGGAGAAGTCCATCCGCCACTCCCCCGCCCAGGCGGTCCGGGGGCCGCTGCTCACCCAGCTGGCCCGGTAGGAGGTGACGACGTCGCCGGAGTCGATCAGGGCCACGCCCTCCGAGGGGCCGGTGAACAGCGACCACTCCGGGTCCCAGGTCCGGCAGGTGATGGCGGTGACCTCGCGGCCCAGCACGTAGCGGAGCAGGTCGAAGTGGTGGATGGACATGTCCACCAGCAGCGGCTCGGCCAGGGCGTGGTGCGGCCCGGCGATGCCCTCCCGGCCGGAGAACTGACGGAAGTCGATCTCGACGGCGTGCAGGTCACCCAGCGTCCGGTCGGCCACCAGCCGGCGGACCGCCTGGACGGCGGGGAAGAACCGGTAGTTCTGGCTGACCGCCACGGTCAGCTGCCGCTCGTCGGCCAGGGCGACCAGCGCCTCGGCCTCGGCCACGCTGGGGGCGAAGGGCTTTTCGATCAGCACGTGGCGGCCGCTGCGCAGCGCGGCCTCCGCCGCCGGCACGTGACCGACCAGGCTGGCCGTGACCAGGACCGCCTCGGGGTCGGTGGCCTCCAGGGCCTCCTCGACGGAGCTGAAGCAGCGGTCCGGAGTGGTCAGCCCCGCGGCCAGGGCCAGCTCCCGGGACCCGGCGAAGACGTCGGCGGTGCCGACCACCTCGACCTCGGGAACCAGCGGGATGACGTTGGCCGCCCAGTCCCGTCCGAAACCGCCTAAACCGACCTGGAGGATGCGCACGGCAGACAAGCCTGCCACAGATCGCGGCCCCAGCAGAAACGTTTCAGGCGGTACGTCGCAGATAGGCGGCGAACATGGCGTCGGTGCCGTGCCGGTGCGGCCACAGCTGCAGGTACGCCCCCGTGAACGCGTCCGCGGGCAGCTCGGGCAGCACTGTGGCGGCGGGCAGCACCTCGACGTCGTCGCGGCCGGCCAGCACCTCGTCGACCACATCCACCGTCTCCCGCCGGTGCGGTGAGCAGGTCACGTACGCGACCACGCCGCCGGGCCTCGTCGCCTCCAGCGCCGAGCCCAGCAGCGCCAGCTGCAGCGGGTGCAGCTGCTCGACGTCGGCGGCGCTGCGCCGCCAGCGGGACTCCGAGCGCCGCCGCAGCGCGCCGAGCCCGGTGCACGGCACGTCGGCCAGCACCCGGTCGAATACCGCACGGCGCCAGGCCGGTCGGGTGCCGTCGGCCACCACCACGGGCGGCGGCGTCGGGTAGGCCCGCAGGCCCTGGGCCACCAACCGGGCCCGGTGCGGGGCCAGCTCGGCGGCCAGCAGCCGGGCCGACTGCTGCTCGGCCAGACCGGCGAGCAGCGCGGACTTGCCCCCGGGACCGGCGCACAGGTCCAGCCACCAGCCCCCACCCGGGCCGACGGTGACCCGACTCAACCCCCAGGCCGCCAGCTGCGATCCCTCGTCCTGGACCCCGGCGACGCCGTCGCGGACCGCGGCCAGATCGGCCGGGTTGCCCGACCAGCGGGCCGCGTACGGACTCCAGCGCCCGGAGTCGACGCCCGCGTCCAGCAGGTCGTCCACCGCGGCCAGACCGGGTCGCACGACCAGACTGACCGGCGCGGAGACGTTGTTGGCGTCCAGGGCGGCCTCCACCTCCGCCGGAGGCAGCAGGTCGGCGTACGCCTCGACCACCCAGCGCGGGTGGCCGCTGCGCAGGGCCAGGGCGTCGGTCGGGTCCAGCCCGGCGGCGAGGTCGTCGGTCCACTCCTCGTACGAGCGCGCCG
>JBMDXL010000361.1:0-2252 GCA_048594465.1 Microlunatus sp.
GCGTTCCATCCGGCCACCCGATCATCCTGGGCGAGTGCTCCGCGAGAACCCGGTCGGACTTGTCCACATGCTGTGGACAGCACCAACTGACGCCGACGCACTCCTCCATGTGCTCACGCGGGCGATGCAACGCTTGCGTGAGGGGCCGAAGGAGTGCGTCAGCGAGAAGAGCTGGGGGACGGCGGACTCAGCTCGGCAGTCCGAGGCTGGAGGGGGCGACGGCTTCCGGTCCGGCGCGGCCGCCGAGCGCCTCGGCCAGCCGCTCCCGCGCCCGCCCCAGGTGCTCGGCCAACAAGAGGGTGGCGCCGTCCGCGTCGCCCGCCCGCACCCGGGTCAGGATCTCGGCGTGCTCGGCGTGCAGCAGCGTCGGCTTGACCAGCTGGCGGCCGTGGACCTGGGCCAGGCACAGGGTCACCTCGCTGACCAGGGTCCGATACATCCGGCTGGTCCGGGTGTTGCCCAGGGCGTCGACCAGGGCGGTGTGGAAGCGCATGTCCGGCCCGATGATCTCGAAGCTGGACACGTCGCCGAGGCGCTCGAACTCGGCGTTGGCGGCGACCGCGTCATCGGGCACCGTACGGGCGGCGGCGAGCTGGCGGAGCACCTCCGCCTCCAGGTAGGCGCGAGCGCGGTAGATGTCCCGCACCTCGTCGGGACCGAGCTTCACCACGCGTGCGGTCTTGTGGGTCCGTCGCTCCAGCACGGACTCCGCGACCAGGCGCTCGATGGCCGCCTTGGCGGTGGCGCGAGCCACGTCGTAGCGCTCCGAGACCTCGGCTTCGGTCAACGGGTCCCCGGGCACGAGCTCGCCGCGGAGGATCTCGTTGCGGAGATCGTCGGCGATCGCGTCGACCACCGACAGCACTGTCACGCGTGCCACCACGAGAGCACCCCTTCGCGTCGACGGGTCAGCTGGCCCGCGGTTGTGACCCAGGTTACCAACTAGTCCAACCAGCCCTCTTGCTCATTCAGACCACTTGATGAACAATCAGACCAGTCCGCGCCGCGGTCCACTCATCGTCGAGTCCTCGAGGAGCCTGATGTTCCAACAGCTGCTGTCCCCCGTCGCGGGGTCGCTCGCTCTGTCAGCGCTGGTCGCTGCCCTACCCCTGGTGCTGTTGTTCGTGCTCCTCGGCGTCCTCCGCGTGAAGGCGTGGAAGGCGGCGCTGGCCGGACTGGTGTCCTCGGCGCTGCTCGCCACCCTGGTCTGGCAGATGCCGGTGGGTCAGACGTTGGCGGCCACCACCGAGGGCATGTTCTACGGCCTGTTCCCGATCCTGTGGATCCTGATCAACGCGCTGTGGATCTACCAGCTCACCGTGGTGACCGGCTGGTTCGAGGTCCTCGGGGCCCGGATCCGGGCCATCTCCGACGACCAGCGCATCCTGGCCATCCTGATCGCCTTCTGCTTCGGGGCCCTGCTGGAGTCGTTGGCCGGCTTCGGGGCACCGGTGGCCATCTCGGCGGCCATGCTGATCGCGGCCGGGATGAAGCCGTTCAAGGCGGCCATCGTGTCGCTGCTGGCGAACACCGCACCGGTGGCGTTCGGCGCGATGGGGGCGCCGATCATCACCCTGAGCGCGGTCACCGGGATCGACCTGCACACGCTGTCGTCGATGGCGGGCCGCCAGACGCCCTTCGTGGCCTTGTTCGTGCCGCTGATCCTGGTCTTCCTGGTCGACGGCAAGCGCGGCATCAAGCAGACCTGGCCGGTGGCCCTGGTCGCCGGTGCCACCTTCGGTCTGGCCCAGTTCGTCACCTCCAACTTCATCACCGTGGAGATCACCGACATCGTGGCCGCCATCGCGACCGTGGTCGTCGTGCTGATCATGCTGCGGTTCTGGAAGCCGGCCAACGCCGTCCCGCTGGACGCCTCGGAGGACCTGGACGCCGCACTGGCCCCGGAGCGCTCGGTCGTGAGCAGCACCGACGGCTCCGGCGGCACCTCGGTGTCGACGGTCACCACGACCCCGACCGGTTCTGCGTCGGTCCCCGCCGGCTCGGAGCCCGCTGCCAGCGGTCACCGGACCTGGATGGCCGTGGCCCCGTACGTGATCATCATCGTGATCTTCTCCCTCAGCCAGATCCCCGCGATCAAGGCGGGTCTCAGTCACATCGGGTCCACCACGTTCCGCTGGCCCGGACTGGACGTGGTGAACGCCGCCGGCAAGCCCGCGGCGGCGCAGACGTTCAAGCTCGACCACCTCAAGGGCACCGGCACCCTGCTGCTGCTCGCCGGGCTGGTCACCTGT
>JBMDXL010000362.1:0-2385 GCA_048594465.1 Microlunatus sp.
CCGACGGCAGCGCGATGATCATCAGCTCGGGTTCGAGCCCCCGCGGACCGGTCGGACCGGTCACGGTGCTCGACCAGGTCGTCGCCGTCCCGTGGCGACGCAGCGGGCGTGGGGGAGTGCCGGCGCCCGCGGGCAGCACGCGGTGGGTGTCGGTCACCGCGCTGCTCCCACCGGGACCGGGCTCCCCACGCCGACCGGGGTGGGTTCCAGCACGATCTTGCCGGCCGGGTGACCGGCCACCAGGCGCTCGTACCAGGCCTGTCCGGTCTCCAGCCCGGCGTGCACGATCTCGCCGTGGAACTCGACCTGGCCGGTCAGCAGCATCGCGACGGCGTCGGCGAAGTCCTGCGGCGTGTAGGCGAAGCTGGTCGTGCAGGCCACCTCGCGCCGGATCAGGTCGCGGACGGGCAGCATCGACTCGCCGGTGTGCAACCCGACCAGGCACACCTCCCCGCCCGGGCGGACCGCGCGGACCGCGCTCTGCCGCGTCTGGCTGCTGCCGACCGCGTCGAACACGACGTCCACCCCGTGCCCCCCGGTCCGTCGCTGCACCTCGTCGGTCAGCTCCTCGTCGTCGTCGGGCAGCCGGACGCCACCGCTGGCGCGCCCGGCCGGCACCCGTCCGTCCATCCGCTCGGTGAACAACAGCACGTCGACTCCCCACCCTCTCAGGATCTCCAGCAGCAGCAGACCGATCGGGCCCGCGCCGAGCACCAGAGCCGAGCCGCCGGGCGCGATCGGGGTCCGGCGCACCGCCCGCAGGGCACAGGCCGTCGGCTCGGCCAGGATGGCCCGGCCCCCGGCGTCCTCGCCGATCCGGTGCAGGGCGGCGACGTCGACGACCACCAGCTCGGCGTTGCTGCCGTTGACGTGGCCGCCCAGCAGCCGCCGGTCCGGGCACACGTTCGGTCGCCCCGACCGGCAGATGGGGCACTGCCCGCACGACCACAGGGGGTTGACCGTGACCGGGGTGCCCGGTTCCAGGCGTTGCCCGGCGGGGACGTCCGGACCGTAGGTGTCGACCACCCCGATCAGCTCGTGGCCGAAGACCAGGCCCGGGTGCCGCAGACCGTCGGTGCCCCGGAAGCCCCCGAGCTCGGACCCGCAGATCCCCGACTGGGTGACCCGGATGCGCACCTGCGCGGGTCCGGGTCGCGGATCCGGCAGGTCGACCAGCTCGAACCGGCCGACGTCGGCGAGGACGAGGGCGCGCATCAGGTCAACAGCTTGGTGGCGCCGTCCTGCATCTTCTGCGCGGCGTCGGCCGGGGTCAGCTTGTTGTTGAACAGCTGATCGAAGTTGGGCCCGAACACCTCGTTGAAGATCTGCTGCATGTTGCCGGTGTAGATGTCGCCGATGCGGGCGTTGGGCAGGTTCTCCATCGCGCTGGTGAATCCTTCCGGCATGCCGTCGAGCATGTCGGCGGACCCGCGGGCGGCGTTCTGCAACGGGATCCAGTCGTGGTTCTTGGCCATGGTGGACTGGAAGGTGGTCGCACTCCACAGCGCGAAGGCCTGGGCGGCGGAGATGGCCCCGGACTTGGCCGGTACGACCCAGCCTCCCAGCCAGTACGGCGCGGTGCTGTTGCCCTGGTAGAGCGGCAGCGGAGCCATCGCCCACTCGTCCTTCATCTGGGTGTACGAGGCGATGTTCCAGGTCCCGCCGGGCATCATCGAGTAGGTGCCGGACGCGAAGCCGCCGTTGTTCTCGTTGACCGCGGCCCGCTCCTCCGGCCGGGGAGCGACGTGCTTGTCCCACATCAGGTCCTGGACGAAGGTCATCGCCTCGACCACCTTGGGGTCGGTCATCTGGAAGGCGGTCGGCTCCAGCGGCTTGTCCACGAAGGCGGTGCCCGCGGCCCAGGCCAGCGTCTGGATGCCCCACCACACGCCCAGGTCGCCGATGTCGAGTCCCCACTGGGTGACCTTGCTGCCGCTGGACTTGGTCAGCTTCGGGGCCACCTCGATGACCTTGTCCCAGGTCCAGCTGGCGTCGGGGTAGTCGATCCCGGCGGCGTCGAAGTGGGTCTTGTTGTAGAACAGCGCCATCGACTGGATGTTCTCCGGGACGCAGTAGAGGTTGCTGCCGTCGAACTTCCACGGGTCGTAGAGCGTGGTCGGGTACTTCGCCGCGTCCACCATCTCGGTGGCGTCGATGGCCGGCTGCTGGTCCAGCACCAGGCCCTTCTTGAAGTGCGCGTACGCCTGGACGTCCCAGTAGTAGATGTCGAACGGCTTGTTGGCCGCGTACTGCAGCTGGATCTTCTGCCAGTACTGGTCGTAGGGCAGGAAGTTGATCTTGGCCGTGAACTTGCCGGCCATCTCGGTGTTGAACTGGGCGACGCGCTTCTTGAAGTTGTCGTCGATGGTCGGCCCGTTGGTCCAG
>JBMDXL010000363.1:0-1802 GCA_048594465.1 Microlunatus sp.
GCAGGAGCGTCTCACCGCGGAAGAAGGCCGGCTGCCGACGGCGCATGATCAACATGACCACGATCCCGATCAGGATCAGCCCGAGGCCCAGCACCAGCACCAGACCGACGCCGAAGACGCTGGCCCCGCTGCCGTACTCGGGACTGGCGCTGTCCTTCAGGGTGATGATCAGGACGAAGAACAGACCGAGGCCGCCGAGCAGCGGGAACAAGAACTTGAACACCACGTTGAACGCGTTGTCGAACAGGGTCCGGCGGAAGAACCAGATGCAGCCGAACGCGACCAGGCCGTAGTAGAAGCAGATCATGATGCCGAGCGACAGGATCGTGTCGGTCAGCACCCGCTCGCTCAGGATGGTCATCGCCGTGTAGAACACGGCGGCGGCCGCTCCGGCGTCGATCGTCGCCGTGCTCGGGGACTTGAACCGCGGGTGGATGGTGGCGAACCGCTTCGGCATCGCGCCGTAGGCGGCCATGGCCAGCAGGGTGCGGGTGGTCGGGAGGAACGTGGTGATCAGGCTGGCGGCCGAGGAGGCCAGCACGGCGAGGTAGAGACCGAGAGCCAGGGGCATGCCCAGGATCGGCTCCGCGAGGTTGCCGAAGACGTTGTCGGAGACCTCCTCGTTCTTCAGACCGAGCCCGGTCTCACCCAGGCCGGCGAACATCTGCATGGACACCGTCACCATCAGGTAGGTGATCAGGATGGACACCACGCAGAGCAGCGCCGCCAGGCCGGGGCCGCGGTCGGCGTCCTTGGACTCCTCGTTGACCGTGAGTGCGGTGTCCCACCCCCAGAAGCCGAAGATGGATCCGGACAGCCCGACGATGAAGGCCGACAGCCCGATCCCGGCGGGGGAGAACCAGGACCAGCTGAAGTCGGCGCCGACGCCGGACACCTCGTGCTTGGCGAAGGCCATGATCGCGAAGACGATCAGCATGATCATCTGGAAGGACACCAGGACGATCTGCACCTTCTCGGTGGCGTCGATGCCGCGGTAGGCGACCCAGGTGGCCACGGCCAGGAAGGCCAGGCAGGTGAGCACGTTGATCGGCTTGCTCTCCCACAGTGCGCTGATCGACTCCGAGCCGACCGCCGCGCCGATGAACTGGTAGAGGAACTGCACCGCCACCCCGGCCAGGTTGGAGAGCACGATGATCGTGGCGATCACCGCGGTCCACCCGCCGAGCCAGCCCACGTACGGACCGAAGGCCTTGCTCGTCCAGGTGAAGGAGGTGCCGCTGTCGGGCATCACCTTGTTGAACTCGCGGTAGGCGTACGCCGCGAAGAACATGGGCAGGAAGCCGGCGATGATGACCACCGGGGTCTGCGCCCCCACCGCCATGGCCAAGATGCCCACGGTGGCCGTGAGCACGTACGCCGGCGCCACCGACGAGATGCCCAGCAGCGTGCCGCCGAACAGCCCGACGGCGTTGCTCTTCAGACCCTTGTCTGCCATCTTCCCTACCCCCTTCGCCGGAGGGTGCGCCGTCAACCCCGCCGGTCAGCTGTGGAACCGCGGTTACCCCTCGAAACCGTGGTACTGCATGACGTGCTTGATCCGCGTGTACTCCTCCAGGCTGTACGAGGACAGGTCCTTGCCGTAGCCGGAGTGCTTGTAGCCGCCGTGCGGCATCTCCGCCTGCAGCGGGATGTGGCAGTTGATCCAGACGCAGCCGAAGTCCAGCCGGGCCGACATCCGGACCGCCGTGGACGCGTTCGTCGACCAGACCGAGGACGCCAGGGCGTACTCGCTGTCGTTGGCCTTGGCCACCTCGTCGTCCTCGTCGGTGAACTTCTGCACC
>JBMDXL010000364.1:0-5778 GCA_048594465.1 Microlunatus sp.
TGGTGGGAGTGCAGCGCGTCGAGCCCGCGCGCGGCCTCGGCACACAGCCGCAGCGCCTCGGCCGGGGCCACCCCGGAACGGCGGAGATCCTCCAGGGTGCCGCCGTCCAGGTGGTCCATCACGAAGTACGGGCGGCCGTCGGACAGGGTGCCGATGTCGTAGACGTGCACGATCCGCCGGTCGCGGATCCGGCGGAGCAGCCGGGCCTCGGTGAGGAAGCGCTCGCGGATCGCGACGTCGGCCGCCCAGTTGTCGGCCAGCACCTTGATGGCCACGTCGACGTCGAACTCGAGGTCGCGGGCCAGCCAGACCGTGGCGAACGCACCGGCCCCGAGCCGGCGGACGACCGGGTACCGCCCGATCGCGGCCGGGGGCGGCGGTGCCGAGGAGGTCACGACGGGGCCGGGCCGGCGGCGGCCACCAGCGGCCCCGTCCGGTACGGGATCGCCTCCGACAACCCGATCAGCGTGGAGGAGCGGACCACCCGGTCCTCGCTCACCATCAGGTCGATCACCCGTTGCAGGTCGGCGTTGCTGTGCGCCACGATCCGGCACCACAGATCGCCGCTGCCGGTGATGGTCCAGCACTCCAGCACCTCCGGGATGTGCTCCAGCCGCCCGATCAGCGCCTCCCGCCCGGAGTGCTGGGCGATCTGGATGGTGACGAACGCGGTCACGCCGTAGCCGATCGCCTCGGGGGAGATGTCCGGGCCCCAGCCGGTGACCACGCCCGTTCGCTCCAACCGGTCCAGGCGGGCCTGCACCGTGCCCCGGGCCACCTTCAGCCGGCGGCTGGCCTCCAGCACCCCGATCCGCGGCTCGTCGGCGAACAGGGCGACGATGGCGCGATCGAGACGATCCAGTGTGACGGGCGCCTCAGTGGTCATGGTGTCCCTCCGTCATCGACGCCTCCTCCGCTGGGGTGATCAGGTTGTCCAGTCTGTCACGAAGTGATTGCACAGATTGTCGTCTCTGCCCATCCTCGGGTCATGACCGACGTGCTGACCGACGCTGTCCTGACCAACGAGGAAAGACTCGCCCACCTCGACGCCGAGCAGCTGCGCCAGCTGATCGGGCTGGTGGAGTACGACGCCTCGAGCGACCCGTTCCCGGTGACCGGTTGGGACGCCGTGGTCTGGGTGGTCGGCAACGCCACCCAGACCGCCCTGCACTACCGCACCGCGTACGGGATGCGGCTGGTTGCCTACGCCGGACCGGAGACCGGGCAGCGGGACCACAAGGCCTACGTGCTCACCTCGGGCGGCTGCCGGTTCGTGATCACCGGCGGCGTCGCCCCGGACAGCCCGCTGCTGGACCACCACCGCGCGCACGGCGACGGGGTGTCCGACATCAGCCTGGAGGTGCCCGACGTGGACGCCTGCATCGCCCACGCCCGGTCGGTCGGCGCGACGGTGCTCGTCGAGCCGCACGACGTCTCCGACGAGCACGGCACGGGCCGCACCGCCACCCTGGCCGCGTACGGGGACACCGTGCACACCCTGGTCGACCGGTCCCGCTACACCGGGCCCTATCTGCCCGGCTACGTCGCGTACGACGACCGGGCGGCCGACGACCGGACCCCGGTGTTCTGGGCCCTGGACCACGTGGTCGGCAACGTCGAGCTGGGCCGGATGGACGCGTGGGTGGACTTCTACCACCGGGTGATGGGCTTCACGAACATGGCCGAGTTCATCGGCGACGACATCGCCACGGACTACTCGGCGCTGATGAGCAAGGTGGTGGCCAGCGGCAACCACCGGGTCAAGTTCCCGTTGAACGAGCCGGCGATCGCGGCGAGGAAGAGCCAGATCGACGAGTTCCTGGAGTTCTACGGCGGTCCCGGCGCCCAGCACCTGGCTCTGGCCACCGACGACATCGTGGCGGCGGTGGACGCGATGCGCGCCGCGGGCGTGGAGTTCCTGGCCACCCCCGACTCCTACTACACCGACCCGGAGCTGCGGCGCCGGATCGGCGAGGTCCGGGTGCCCATCGAGACGCTGCAGCAGCGCGGCATCCTGGTCGACCGGGACGAGGACGGCTACCTGCTGCAGATCTTCACCGCACCCGTCGGGGACCGGCCGACGGTGTTCTTCGAGCTGATCGAGCGGCACGGCTCGCTGGGGTTCGGCAAGGGCAACTTCAAGGCCCTGTTCCAGGCCATCGAGCGGGAGCAGGAGCGCCGCGGCAACCTGTGACCCGGCCCGTCAGCGTCCGTGGTCGCCCGAGCAATCGTGGACGCTGACCACACACCGGTAACTTGGGCGGTGTGTCGTCTGAGATCCCCGTAGGTTCGCCCCCGGTCCCGCCCGGGCGGCACGCCGCCCCGAGCGGCTGGTACGCCGACCCGATCAACCGGGCCAACGAGCGCTACTGGGACGGCTGGCAGTGGTCACGCACGACGCGGCCGAACGAGAACGCGGCCCCGCCCGCCCCGACGTGGTCGCCGCAGCCCCCGGCACCGGGTCAGCCGCCGCAGGGTCAGCAGCCGCAGGGTCAGCAGCCGTACGGGCAGCAGCCCTACGGCCAGCAGGCCCCCGGTCAGCCGCCCTACCAGCCGTACGGGCAGCAGCCGTACGGCGCCTACGCCGCCAAGCCCGTCGCGCTGACCGAGGACGGGGTGCCGCTGGCCGGGTGGTGGTGGCGTGCGCTGGCCATCATGCTCGACGGGCTGATCGTCGGGGTGGTCACCTCGCTGCTCGCGCTGCCGATCTACCTGCGGCTGGCCGACACGCTCGGCGCCTACTTCCAGACCGCGATGGCGGCGGCCCAGCGCGGCGAGCCGATGCCGGCCCAGCCGGACGTGAACGCGCTGCTGAGCGGCACCGACCAGCTCGTCCTGCTGGGGGTGGGCTTCCTGGTGCACACCCTCTACCTGGTGCTGTTCCTGCGGTGGCGCTCGGCCACCCCCGGCAAGCTGGTGGCCGGTCTGCGGGTGGTGCCGGTCGACCGAGGACGCAGCACCGAGAAGCTCGGCTGGTCCACGGTGGTGGTCCGCGCCCTGGTCTGGACGGTGCCCAACCTGCAGACGGTCCTGGTCGTGGTCCGGATCATCGACGCGCTGATACCGCTGTGGAACCCGAAGAAGCAGGCGCTGCACGACGTCGTGGCCAAGACCCAGGTGGTCAAGATCCGCTAGCCCCGCCCCCGCGCCGAGGGTTGGCGGTTGCTCACCGATGGCGGTGACAGATCGCCACCTAGACCGCGGGCGCCGGCGCGATCGTCCCCTGCACGTCCCCCAGCGCCAGCATCGCCCCACCCGCTCCCGGGGCGCGCCCCCGCAGCACCACCTCGTCGCCGTCGGCCAGGAACGTCCGCTCCTCCCCGTCGAGCAGCAGCGGGCGGGACCCGTTCCAGGTCAGCTCCAGCAGCGACCCGCGCTGGTCGGGCCCGGGACCGGAGATGGTGCCCGACCCGAGCAGGTCACCGGTCCGCAGCGAGGCCCCGTTGCTGGTCAGGTGGGCCACCATCTGGGCGGGGGAGTAGTACATGGCGGCGTACGGGCAGGTGCTGACCAGCAGCCCGTTCAGCCAGACCTCGACCTCGATCGCGTAGCCGTGGAGATCGCCCTGCAGGTAGGGCAGCAGCGGCGGGTCCTGCTTCGGCAGCGGCCGGCGGGCCCGTTCCAGCGCGGCCAGCGGCAGCACCCAGGCCGAGATCGAGGTCGCGAAGCTCTTGCCCAGGAACGGACCCAGCGGCACGTACTCCCACGCCTGCAGGTCCCGGGCCGACCAGTCGTTGAGCAGCACCACCCCGAACACGTGGTCGGCGAACGCGTCGACCCCGACCGGCACGCCCTGCTGCGAGCCGACCCCGACCACGAAGCCGAGCTCGGCCTCGATGTCCAGCCGCCGGCTCGGGCCGAACGTGGGGGCGTCGTCGTCGGGGGCCTTGCGCTGCCCGTTCGGCCGGACGACCGGGGTGCCGCTGGACACCACGGTGCCGGCCCGGCCGTGGTAGCCGATCGGTTGGTGCTTCCAGTTCGGCGTCAGCGGCGGGCCGCCCGGCCGGAAGATCGCCCCGACGTTGGCGGCGTGGTGCTCGCTGGCGTAGAAGTCGACGTAGTCGGCCACCTCGATCGGCAGGTGCAGCCTCACCCCGTCGGCGGGGAGCAGGTGCGGCTCGACCACGTCCCGGCCCGACTCGTCGGCCAGCAGGGACTGCAGCAGCGCGCGGCCCTCGGCCCAGGCGTCCGGCCCGAGCGCCATCAGGGGGTTGAGGCTGGGTTGCCGGAACACCTCGGCGTCCAGTCCGGCCGCCTCGCACACCGCGGCCAGGTCCAGCACCCGGTCGCCGACGGCCACCCCCACCCGGCGCGCTCCCGGCGCCGACTCCGGGGCGTCGACGGTGGAGAAGATCCCGTACGGCAGCTCCTCGGTCCCGAAGGGCGCGCCGGCGGGCACCTCGAACCAGCTCATCGCTCCGCCTCCGGTGCGGGCAGCAGACCGAGCGTGACCAGGTCGTCGACCGGTTCGGACACCCCGCAGCAGCCGAAGCTGCGGAACCGGCGGCGGACCCGGGCGACGGCCGCGGCGTCCCAGCCCTGCAGGGCGGTGTAGATCCGGCCCGGGTCGTCCAGTCCCAGCAGGTCGACCGCGGCGTCGGTGCCGGCGCCGTCGATCAGCGCCTCGACAGCCATCAGCACGGTGACGAAGCCGTGCTGGTGCAGGGTCTGCCCGCGCTCGTCGGTGACCCGGTTGGGCCAGGCCCGGTGCAGCCCCGCGGTGGCCTTGAACGGCAGGTCGGCCTCGATCAGCACCGAGAGCTGCTGGGCCAGCCGGTCGGCGGTCGGGTAGGCGTCGGGCTCCAGGCCGCCGGTGCGGATCTTGCCCAGCAACCCGGCCGCCTCGATCACCTCGACGGCCCCGATCCAGCCGGGGCCGAACGGCACCTCGACGAACACGCTCACCTCGTCGGGATCGAGCGCCTCGGCCGCGGCCGCCACCCGGCGCGCGTTGCCGGTCAGGTCGTCGAGGTCACGCAGGGCGATCTCGGCGGCCACCACCTGCAGACCGGGCAGGTCGCGACGGGCCAGCGCGACCAGCCCGCCGGCCCCGCTGCCGATCACGGCGCTGACCGCTAGCCGGTCCTCGGGGTCGGCCGCGTCGTCGAGCCCACCCGCGTCGAGAAGGACCCGGGACACCTGGGCCAGCTCGCTGTCGGGCACCACCAGCGGTCCGATCAGCGGGGCGTACCAGGCCGCTCGGTGCTCCCGGTGCCGGCGTACGGCGTCGGGCACGCTCGCGTTGCCGGGCGGGAACACCGCGGCGTCGTCGACCAGTCCGGCGACCAGGGCATCCATCGCGTCCACGCCTGCACAATAGGCCCGTGCCCCCGCCGCCCCGCAGCGAAGCCGCCGCCCACACCGACGACGACGTCGACCGTCAGCTGACCCGCCTCCGTACGGCGTGCCTGGCCCTGCCGCAGACGTCGGAGCGTCCGAGCCACGGCGGCCCGGCCTTCTTCATCCGGGACAAGACGTGCTTCGTGATGTTCCTCGACGACCACCACGGCGACGGCCGGCTGGCGATCTGGTGCGCGGCACCCGAGGGGGTCCAGGCCGAGATGATCGAGACCGAGCCCGACTGCTTCTTCCGCCCGCCGTACGTCGGCCACCGCGGCTGGCTCGGTGTCCTGCTACCCAGGGTGGACGACGCCGAGCTGACCGCGATCGTCACCGACGCCTTCCGTACGGTGGCACCGCCGACCGTGTTGCGCGAGCTCGACGCCGGACCGGTCTTCCGACGATCCGCCGGGAGGACGCCCCCGCTCAGCGGCGCGT
>JBMDXL010000365.1:0-4958 GCA_048594465.1 Microlunatus sp.
GGGGCGAGGGCCTGACGCCGTCGCCGGGCTCGGTCCTGCTGACCGCAGCCGTCGCGCTCACGGTGATCGGTCTACGGGCGCACACCGCTCCTGCCGCCGCCCTGGCCGGCGTGCTCCAGCTGGTCGGCTTGGCGCTGGGGATCCCGGTCACGCACGGTTTCTGGATCCTGGCCTCGGTGGCTGCTCCCGTGGGCTCGTTGCTGGCCCGGCCGCCGCGCGCCCGCCATCTGCTGGCGGCCGGGGTCCTGGTGGGCGGAACGGTGCTGTCCGGGGCGCTGACCAGCACGGAGAACCTGGGGGTGCTGGTCGCGATCCTCGCGCTCGCCGGCGCGGCCGGGCTGTGGGCGGGTCACTGGAGCCGACGGGAGGCGGTTGCCCGATCGCTCGCCGATCGCCGCGCCGCCGAGCTGTCCGCGGCCGCCACCGCCGCCGTCGAGGCGCAGCGGATCGCGTACGCGCAGGAGATCCACGACACGGTCGCGCACGCGGTCGGTGTGATCGCCATGCAGGCCTCCGTGGCGCAGGTGGCTGGTCGCAGCGACGCCAGCGAGGCGATGGACCGGATCCGGGAGGTCGCCCGACTGACCCTGGCCGAGCTCACCGAGGGCGCCACCAGCGTGGCGACGGGGGGGTCGGGGCGAGCCGACACCGTGGGCGCCGGCGTCGGCGGCATCCTGGCGGTGGTCGACCGGCTGCGGGACGCCGGGATGTCGGTCACCGTGCGAGGGCTCGACGAGCTGCCCCCCGGTTGGTCGACATTGGCCTACCGGATCATCCAGGAGGGTCTGACCAACGTCGCCCGGCACGCCCCCGGAGCGAGCGCCGTCGTCACCGTCTCCACCCAGCACGACGGGACCGGCCACCCGCCCGTCCTGATCGAGATCACCGACGACGGACCCGGGCCCCGGTCCGCCGAGGCACCCGGGTACGGGTTGGTCGGGTTGCGGGAACGGGTGGGAGACGTCGGCGGCTCCGTGGAACTCGTGTCCCGGCCCGAAGGCGGCTGCGGTCTCCGGATCCGGTTGCCGGCGCCGACGATCGGGGTCGGGTGAGCACCCGGGTGGTGATCGCCGACGATCACGACCTGCTCCGGACCGGACTGGCCCGGGTGCTCGACACGGCCGACGACATCGAGGTCGTCGGCGAGGCGCGCAGCGGTCCGGAGTGCGTCGAGGTGGCGCTCCGGCTGCGCCCGGACGTGGTCGTGATGGACGTGCAGATGCCGGGCGGGGACGGGATCGCCGCCACCGCCCGGCTGCGTGAGCGGCTGCCCCGGACCCGGGTGCTGATCCTGACGCTGTTCGACCTCGACGAGTACGTGATCGGCGGTCTGCGGGCCGGTGCCGCCGGCTTCCTGCTCAAGACCACCGCACCGGACGGGCTGATCCAGGCGGTGCGCTGCTGCGCAGCCGGTCAGACCACGGTGGGCGCGACGGTGATGGAGCGGCTGGTCGGGGTGTGGCTGGTCGCCGGGGTGACGGAGGCGCCCGAGCTCGAGCGTCTCACCGAGCGTGAACGCGACGTGCTCGGCTGCCTGGCCGACGGGTTGTCGAACGGGGAGATCGCCCGCCGGCTGTACATCGCGGAGACGACGGTGAAGACCCACGTGGCCCGGGTGCTGGCCAAGCTCGGCGCCCGCGACCGGCTGCAGGCCGCGATCATGGCGCACCGCGCCGGGCTGGGTACGCCAGACGGGTCCTCCGCGGGGACGACCCGGCCGTCCTCCCCGCGGCGCTGACCGGGGCCTCGCGGCCGACGCGGAGGACCGGCCCGGACCCGCACGCTGGAGTCGTGGCGTCCGACCCGGACGCCCGGATCCGAGGGAGGTCGCCATGCGCGTCCACCACGTCATCGCCGCGGTCTTCGGCTGGACCACCGCCGCGGCCGTCGTCGTCGACACCGTCATCCACGGGGTCACCGGCTCCCGCACCTGGGTCACCGACGACGCTCAGGCGTCGTTCGCCGGCGGCGTGCTGTCGGGTCTGTGGATGGCCGCCACCTTCGTCGCCCTGGCGCTCGTGCTGCACCAGGAGCGGGACCGGTTCCTCGACGCACCCCGGCTGGCGCGGGTCGTCCGTCGGGTGCTGCTGGTCTGCCTCGCCCTCCTGGCCCTGGGCGTCGGACTGATCTCCACGGTGACGGAGGCCCTCGGGATCCGGAGCGGGATCGTCTACGACGCCTCCGGCACGCTGGCCTTCCTCACCGTGGTGACGTTCTCGCTCAGCGCGCTGGTGCTGAGCATCACGCTGTGGCGGCGCAACACCCTCGGCGTCGGAGGCCGGGTCCTGCGGCTGCTCATCCCGGTCGCGCTGGCGACCGGGGTGCTGGCCCTGGTGGCCCCCGCCGGCTGGGCGAGCCCGGCCTACTGCTCGGTCGTGACGGTCGTCGGTCTCTCCCTGCTCGGGGTGGCTGTCCCCCCGCCCCGGCTCGAGGCGGCCCCGGCTCAGGACCGGCTCGGCACGGGAGCTTCCTGACCGTCAGACCAGCAGCCGCCCGGAGCGTCAGACGAGCAGCCGCACGGTGTCGTAGGCGAGCCGCAGGGCCAGCGCGCCGACCACCACCAGGAAGACCTTGCGGACGAAGCCGTTGCCCTTGGCGATGGCGGTCCGCGCGCCGAGGAACCCACCGGCCAGGTTGGCGGCCCCCATCAGCAGACCCAGCTGCCACAGGATCGTGCCGTGGGCGGCGAAGACGGCGATGGCCGACAGGTTCGTGACCAGGTTGGCGATCTTGGCCTGGGCGCTGGCCTCCAGGAACCCCCAGCCGAGCAGGCCGACCAGCAGGATGACGAAGAAGGACCCGGTGCCCGGACCGAGGATGCCGTCGTACGCGCCGACCGCCAGACCGATGCCCAGGGTGGTCAGCGTGTGCCGGCGGCCCTGGTGCTTGCGCTCGGTGACCAGACCCAGCTGGGGCCGGCGCCAGGTGTAGACCCCGACCACGACGAGGGCGACCAGCACGATCGGGGTGAACAGCTCCCGGGGCAGGAAGCGGGCGAGCTGGGCTCCGAGGGCCGAGCCCGTCGACGACCCGATGACCAGAGGCAGGACGCTGCCCCACTCCGGTCGCACCTTGATCGCGTACAGCAGCGAGCTGACCCCGGTGCCCCAGACCGAGGACACCTTGTTGGTGCCCAGGATCGCCGCCGGTGGGGTGTCGGCCGGCAGCCCGATGAGCAGGGCGGGCAGCTGGATCAGACCGCCGCCCCCGACGACGGCGTCGACCCAGCCGGCCGCGAAGGCGGCCAGGACCAGGGCGAGGACCGTGATCAGACCCAGCTGGGCCAGACCCAGGGAACTCAGGTCCACCTCAGTCCAGGACGGGGCGGCCGTGCACGACGGCGACGATCCGGGCGACGGCGTCGCCCAGCTCGATGTTCTCGCTCGCGCCGGTGGCCCGGTCCCGCAGCTCCACGACCCCGTCGGCCAGACCGCGACCGACCACGACCGAGGTGGGCATGCCCAGGATCTCGGCGTCGGCGAACTTCACCCCCGGGCTCGCCTTGCGGTCGTCCAGCAGCACCGAGACACCGGCGTCGTCGAGCTCGCGGGCCAGGTCGGTGGCCGCCTGCAGCACGGCGTCGCCCTTGCCGGTGGCCAGCACCTGCACGTCATACGGGGCGAGCTCGCGCGGCCAGCACAGACCCTTCTCGTCGCTGGTGCCCTCGGCCACGGCGGCCACGGCGCGGGAGACCCCGACCCCGTACGAGCCCATCGTCACGGTGACGAGCTTGCCGTTGCTGTCCAGGACCTTGCAGCCGAGCGCCTCGGCGTACTTGCGACCGAGCTGGAAGATGTGGCCCATCTCGATCCCGCGGGCCAGCCGGAGCGGACCGGACCCGTCCGGGGCCGGGTCGCCTTCCTTGATCTCGGCCACGTCGAGGATCCCGTCGGGGGTGAAGTCGCGACCGCAGACGAGGTCGAACACGTGACGTCCGGGCTCGTCCGCGCCGGTGACCCAGCGGGTGCCTGTCACGACCCGCGGGTCGGCGAGGTAGCGGATGCCGGAGGGGTGCTCGGTCCCCAGCGCGCCGGGCCCGATGTAGCCCTTGACCAGCGTGGGGTGGTCGGCGAAGTCCTCCTCGGTGAACGGCTCCGCCTCGTCCGGCTCCAGAGCGGCGGCCAGCCGCTTGAGGTCGACCTCGCGGTCGCCGGGCACGGCGATGGCCAGCGGCTCCCGCGTGCCGTCGGTCCTGCGCACCATCACGATCACGTTCTTGAGCGTGTCGGCGGCGGTCCACTGTCGGTCGTCGCGCGGGACGTGCGCGTTCGCGTGATCCACCAGCGTCTGGATCGTGGGGGTGTCCGGGGTGTCGTGGACGTGCGCGGCGGGCGCGTCGTCGTACGGCAGGGGCTCCGGGGCCTGGACGTGCACGGCCTCGACGTTGGCCGCGTAACCGCCCGCGGAGGCGACGAAGGTGTCCTCACCGTTCTCCGCCACGGCCAGGAACTCCTCGCTGGCCGAACCGCCCATCGCCCCGGAGGTGGCGTGCACGATGACGTACTCGAAACCGAGCCGGTTGAAGATCTTCACGTACGCGTCGCGGTGCGCCTGGTAGGACTTCTCCAGCCCGATGTCGTCGACGTCGAAGGAGTAGGAGTCCTTCATCACGAACTCGCGACCGCGCAGCAGGCCGGCCCGGGGACGCGCCTCGTCGCGGTACTTGGTCTGGATCTGGTAGAGCGACAGCGGCAGGTCCTTGTACGAGGAGTACAGGTCCTTCACCAGCAGGGTGAACATCTCCTCGTGCGTCGGCCCGAGCAGGTAGTCACCGCCCTTGCGGTCCTGCAGCCGGAAGATGTTGGGGCCGTAGTCGGTCCACCGGCCGGTGGCGTCGTAGGGCTCCCGGGGCAGCAGCGCCGGCAGGTGCACCTCCTGGGCGCCGATGGCGTCCATCTCCTCGCGGACGATCCGCTCGACGTTGCGGAGCACCTTGTAGCCCAGCGGCAGCCAGCTGT
>JBMDXL010000366.1:0-3991 GCA_048594465.1 Microlunatus sp.
GATGTCGGTGTTGAGGTCCTTGAGGATGCGGACGACCCCGGAGGACTGGGTGCCCGAGCCGTACGAGGAGATGGCCATCCAGTCCATCCGGCAGTGGCTCTTCAGCGCGCGGGACAGATCGGCCATCACCATCACGGCCCCGTTGAGCACCCCGACGAGCAGCAGGTCCTCACCCTCGTAGTCCCGGTCGATCTCCGCGGCGACCTCGGCGATCCGTTCGGCGATCTGGTCGGAGGTGTAGAGCACCCGGGCGAGGTCACCGCTGATCTGCGCGTCATCCACGACGCAAGCCTCCCACAGGAAATCCGGCGCGCGGTCGAGATGGAGCCGCCGACCACCCGCGGGCGGCACCACGTCTTTCCTTCGACCTTTGTATGATCCTGGTGCATGCGGCTGCCACCGTGGTTCGTGTCGACGATCGTGATGGTCATGTCGGTCGGTCTGTCCGGCTGTCGGAGCGATCCTGCTCCGGAGGTACCGACGCCCTCGCCGTCGATCAGGTCGACGGGACCGACCATGGAGACGGCGACGCCACCTGGTACGGAATCAACGGCCCCAACCGCTGCGAGCACAACCGGTGCCCCCACGACCAGTCCGGCCTCCGAGCCAGACGCCGACAGTCTTCTCACCATGAGTTACCTCGGCGGCTGCGGGTGGGACCTTCCGGCCACCGTCATCGAGATCCGGGACGGCCGGCAGGCGACGAAGACGCGCTCGTACGGCGGGGTGCGGAGTACGGCGTCGGTCGAAGGTCGCGAGCTCATCGAGATGTCTGGACGAACCTACGGGTTGGTCGAGCTGGCGTGCGAGGTCGGACGGGACACCTTGCGTGGCTACCACCTCGTGGCGTGGCAAGCCTCGGGGCCGGTGGACCTGGGGTTGATCGCGGGCAACGGAGGCCCGATCTCGGTCAAGCCGAAGGCGGATCAGATCTCGGTGTCCTACCGGTACCAGACCTCGTACGACAGCAACGCAGCTCGATCGGGACGGACGAGCTACCGGGTAGCGGTCGTGGGGTCTACCCCGATCCGGCTCTACGGCGATGAGGATCCTTCGGACGTCGATCCCGACGTAGCCGACCTCGAACCCCAAGCGTGGTCGCGGGGACTGGTCGGCATCAGCGGCTACGTCTATGAGGAGTCGCAGACCAGGTGGACCCTGGGAGTGCTGACTCAACCGGGTCAAGCGCAGCTGCCGTGGGCGCTCGGGGCAGCGCAGTCGGAGTGCTGGACGCCAACCGTCTTCACCCAGGTCGGAGAACGCATTCCCTACGAGAAGATGACGTTCACCAACGGTCCGAACACCCAGACCGGGACGATCATGCGGTTGTCGAAGCGAAGTGCTGCCTCCCCGGGTGAGGCGCAACGGACCACTACGCCTCTCGACCGCACCCGCAAGGGCTTGCTCGTCGAAGGGCAAGGGAGGGTTCCAGCGCTGGCGATCGCTGAAGCCGAGCGGACCGAGTTCGCCGCAGACGAGACGATCGTGCTCTCCGGTGCTCCGACAAACGAGCTGCTGTTCGGGTTCTGGTTCGAGGAGAACGCGAATCCGGACGAGAACCGTGGTCCCACCGCGGCGTTCGTCTCCGCGTCAGGTGCCGTCTCCATGCTGGGCAGCTGGTCTCACATCCCGTTCTCCGAGGGGCAGGTCGCCGGCTACGGCATGGTCGGGATGCCGGATCCCGCCGATCGTGGCGAGCTCGAATGCTGAGGTGGAGGAACTCTCCGCCGAGAAGGAGGTTCAGGCTCGCCTGAGCGGCCGGAAGCGCGCCCGCACCTCCTTCTCGGGGCTGACGCGTCGGCGCTGCAGGCTTCGGCACTGTGGGCTTCGGGGCATCAGCGCCGGCTCGGGTCGAGTTCCAACCACCCCTGCGTACGCCGCACGCGCACTCCCCCGGGCAGGTCGATGCCCCGCTGACCGTGCCAGTCGGTGACCAGCGCCTCGACGGCGTACAGGTGACCGGCGGACAGGTCTCCCAGGCCGTGCTCGAGCCGGAGCCAGCGCGCGATCACCCGCCGTCGGAGCGCGGCCGCCAATCCGTCCAGGAGGGCACACTCCAGGCGGGCCGTGCCCGGGTCCGCCTCCGCGGCCAGCACGTCGAGCAGATCGGCGTCGTCGCGGGCGAGCGCGGCGGTCCGGGCCAGCGCCTCGGCGACCCCCGGACCGAGCTCGCGCTCCAGGGCCGGCAGCACGGTCTGCCGCACCCGGACGCGGGCGAAGGACGGATCGTCGTTGTGGGGATCGCGCCACGGGACCAGGTCGTTCTCGCGGCAGGCCCGCGCGGTCACGGCTCGGGGCACCCCGAGCAGGGGCCGCAGCCACCGGCCGCCGGCTCCGGTGCGGAGAGCCATCCCCGCCAGCGAACGGGTGCCCGAGCCGCGGGCCAGTCCCAGCAGCACGGTCTCGGCCTGGTCGTCGCGGGTGTGACCGAGCACGACGGTGGCCCGCCGGGCCGTTGCCTCCTCGTCCAGCGCCTGGTACCGCGCGGTCCGGGCGTCGGCCTCGGGTCCCGCGCCACTGGCGACGACGGCCACCGTACGGACGCTCACGTCAGCGACACCGAGTTCCGTCAACGTCGCCTCGGTCGCGGCGGCCTGGTCGGCCGAGCCCGCCTGCAGGCCGTGGTCGACCACCACCGCAGCCAGGGCCAGCTGACGTCGCCGGCCGACGTGAACCACCGCCTGGGCCAGGGCCAGCGAGTCCGGGCCACCGGAGCACGCCACCAGCAGGCAGCGGTCCTCCGGGACCAGGGCTGACTCGACCGCCTGGACCAGGGTCAGCGTCGCCGGACCCAGGGCACGCCGAGCCATCTGCGGAGCGGTGCTCAGTCGGTCGGAGAGGTCGGTTCGCCCGCCTCGGTGACGTCGGCGCCGGTGTCGTGCCCGTCGGTGACCTGCGGGTGGGTGGTCTTGGCGTCCATCCGGTCCAGCCAGAGCTGCGGGTCGGCGATCTCGGCCTTGGTCGGCAGGGTCTCCGGTGAGGTCCAGACCCGGTTCAGACCGTCCATCCCGCCTGCCGCGATGACCGCCTTGCAGAACGCGGCACCGTCCCGGTACTGCCGCATCTTGGCGTCCAGACCCAGCAGCTTGCGGATGATCTTGTCGAAGCCCTGCCCCTGACGACGGACGTCGAAGCGGCGGCGGATCTCCACGATGCTGCCGATCACGTCCGGACCGACGCCGTCCATGACCACGTCCGCGTGACCCTCCAGCAGGGACATCACGGCGGTGATCCGGTCCACGATCTCCCGCTGCCCCGGGGTCTGCACCAGGTCGACGATGGAGAGCTCGCCGTCGCCGCGGGCGGCCTCGGAGATCCGTTTGACGGCTTCGCGGAGCATGCCGGCCAGCGCCGCACCGTCCACGTCGGCGGTGGCCACGATCTCGCCGATCTGGGTGTTCAGGTAGCCCCGCAGCCAGGGCACCGCGGTGAACTGGACCCGGTGGGTCTCCTCGTGCAGGCACACCCAGCGGCGGAAGGCGCCCGGCGTGCGCTCGAGCCCCCGCTCGACCGCGACGATGTTGGGGGCGACCAGCAGCAGCCGACCACCGGGCGGGAGCTCGCCCTCGGTCCCGTCGCCCGGGCCGTCGACCCCGGGGTAGAAGGGGTCGAACTGACCGAGCACCTTCGGGGCCAGGTAGCTCAGCAGAGCGCCGACCTCGACCCCGGTGATCCGGGCGCCGATGCTGATCAGGGCCGGGTTGGAGTTCTTGGCCCGTTCGGCGGTCTTGGCGGTCAGCGGGGCGAGCACCTGCCGGAACCCGTCGAGGTTGGCCTCGATCCAGCGCGGTCGGTCGACGACCAGGACGGGTGCGGTGCCGCTCGGCGCCGTCAGTCCGGTCACCTGTCGCACGTACGCCTCGGCCCGGACCGCGCAGCGGCGGAGGTCGGCGACGGCCTCGGCGGCCCCTTCCCGGGAGATGTCGGGACCGGGCTTGACCAGCCGGCTGGCCGTGCTGAGGGCGACGGTCCAGTCGACCATGGAGGACGA
>JBMDXL010000367.1:0-1930 GCA_048594465.1 Microlunatus sp.
TGGCCCGCCCGGGGCCGGCGACCGGATCGCGGTCGGGGACGAGATCGGGCAGCACCCAGGACCCGTGCAGCACGATCAAGATCGCGGAGAGCACCGCCAGCCCGGACCGGACCCACCCGTCGCGCGCCAGCAGCACCGAGGCGACCAGGGCCACCAGCGCCACCGCGTACGCCACGAGCCCGAAGTCCACGAAGGTGGTGATCATCGCCCAGGTGTCCCGCGAGACCCAGGGCACGGAGTCGACCCCCCGGGCCACGGTGCAGGCTGCCCCGACGAAGAGCGCGGCCCCGCCCAGCACCGCCGCGCAGCGGGCCAGGGCGCGCCGACGACCGGTGACGGCTGCGCCGGTCGCGGTCACCGTCTCCGCCCGCACTGCTGACCGGCGGTGGACGACGGACTCAGCGCGAGGACGCGGCGGCGTACCCGGTGCTGCTCTCGTCGTCGGAGGTCACGGTCGTTTCGGAGCCGTCCGCCGCCTCCGGATCGTCGGCCGGGACAGAGACCGCCGGCTGCTGGTTGGCTCGGGTCTCCTCCACGTCGCTGAGCTCCAGGGACGGCACCTCGGGCAGACTCTGAGCCGTCTCCGCCGCCAGCGCGCTGAGTGAGGTGAGCTGGCTGAGCATCGCCTGCTTGCGACGATCCAGCAGGTCCTGCTCGCGCCGCATCTGCCGACGACGCCAGGCGAACTCCTGCCGCGCCCGCTCGTCGATCGTCTCGGCCTGCGCCTGGGCGCGGGCCACGATCGCGTCGGCCTCCTCCATCGCGGTCCGCTTGACCCGCTCGGCCTCGTAGAGGGCGTCGGTGCGGAGGCGGGCGGCGACCTCGGTCTGCTCGGCCAGGTGCGTGACCGCCTTGGTCTGCAGCTGGCTCGACTCGCTCAGCAGCGCCTCGATCCGGGCTTGGGCCTCGTCGCTGGCCTGGCGCAGGTCGGACAGGGCCCGGTCCCGCTCGGCCGCGGTCTGCTCGCGGAGGGTGGCGGCATCCCGCTCGGCCGCCCCGATCAGCTGCTGCGCCTCGATCCGGGCGTTCTCCAGCCGGGCGGCGCTGAGGCGCTCGTTCTCGACCAGCAGCGCCTCCGCCTCGACCCGGGCGCCGGCCAGCAGCTGCTCGGACTCGAACCGGGCGTGCTCGTAGACGGCCTGGGCATCGGCGTCGGCCTGACGCCGGAGAGCGTCCAGCTCGCCCAGCTGACGGTCCCGGATCGCGGCGATCTCGTTGTCGGACCGCTCCCGCTGCTGACGGGTCTCGGTGTCGGTCTGCTCGAGCAGCCGGTCGGCCTCACGCTGCGCCTGCGCCGTCAGGTCCCCGGCCTGCTCCTCGGCCACCCGCAGGATCTCCTGGGCCCGCCCACCGAGGTTGTTGAAGTCGGGATGCGCCGCCTCGTGCGCGCTGGTGAGGTCGTGACGCAGCTGCCCGTTCTCAGCGATCAGCCGCTGGGTCTGGCTCTCCAGGTCGCTCAGCCGGGACTGGATCGAGCGGACGAAGCCGTCCACGGCGTCGCGGTCGTAGCCGCGGCGGTTGACGGGGAAGTCGGTGGAGGGGAGGGGTGAGCCTGAGTACGCCACGGCCGGGTCCTTGTCTGTCTTGCTGGTGTCGTGCGGGGTGGGGGAGGGCGCTGGGTCAGCGCTTGCTGCGGTCGTTCGCCGCCATCTGCTCGGGGGTGATGACGACGGTGGCGTCCGGGTCGTGGGCGTCGCCTGCGTCGCTCGTCTCGGTCGTGGTCTCGCTGCTGGTGCGGGTCTCGTCGTCGGCGGGGTCGGTCTCGGTGGAGCGGGTGGACTCGGACGTCACCGTCACGTCCTGCTGCTCGCCCGCCTCCGGCTCGGCGTCCGTGGGCTGGTCGTCGTGCTGGTCGCCGGGATCCACGGTGTCGTGGTCGGTGGACGCGTCCTGACCGGCGTCGGTCTGATCGCCGGCGTCCTCATCGCCC
>JBMDXL010000368.1:0-3494 GCA_048594465.1 Microlunatus sp.
CTGGCCGTCATCCAGACGCCGTATTCGGCGTTTCCCGGGTCCCCGACGCGCATGGAGCGACTGTCCGGCGCGACCACCGACCTGCAGCACATCGTGCACCAGGGGATGAGCTACTACGGTGCGACGTTCTGGGTGGGGGCCAATGCGGTGATCCGCAAACGAGCCCTGGACGACATCGTCGAGGTCGAGCACCAGGGCGGTTTCGAGATCCGCCGGTACGTCATGGACCGCACCGTCATCGAGGACACCGAATCCAGCGTCGACATGGCGATCCACGGGTGGTGGTTGCTGAACTACCCGGAGCGGCTGAGCTACTCGGCGACGCCGCCGGACTTCGGATCACTGTGCATCCAACGCCGCCGCTGGGCCAACGGCGGGCTCATCATCATGCCCAAGCTGTGGACGCTGCGGCAGGCCCGGAGCAAGCGGGCGCAGAACGACCGGGCGATCGAGACCCTGCTCCGGGTCAACTATCTCGCCTCGACTTGCTGGAGCAGTTTCGCCCTGGTGCTGCTGCTGGTCTACCCGTTCAACAACCGGTTGCTCAGCCCGCTCGTGCTGCTGGCCGCGCTTCCGTACTTCGCCGCGATGTCGTCGGACCTGCGACGCTGCGGGTACAAGCGGATGGACATCTTCCGGGTCTACGGCTTCAACCTGATCCTGCTGCCGGTCAACCTCGCCGGGGTGTTCAAGTCGATCCAGCAGGCCATCACCGGTCGCCGGATCCCGTTCGCCCGCACCCCCAAGGTCGCCAACCGCACGGCCACACCGCTGCTGTTCGCCTTCACGCCGTTCGTCATCATCGGCTGGTCGGTGTGGACGGCCTGGCAGGGCTGGGTGCACGGGCTGTGGGGCAACGTCGTCTTCGGTGCGTTCAACGCCTCGACCGCCGCGTACGCGCTGGTCGCCCTGGTCGGGGTGCGCTTCGCGCTCGTCGACGTCTGGCTGGGGTGCATCGAGCGGCTGTACGTGGACGACAAGCCGCGGGAGGTCGTGCGGGTGCGGCGGCGGCGGGCGGCACCGGAACCGGCCGCCCCGGGCTGGCGCGACGTGCTCTACCAGGGGGCCGCGGGGACGGCGACCGGCGAGTACGTGTCCGAGAGTGCCGGGATGTTCCGCATCCTGGCCGACGTGCCCGAGGTGCCGGTGACCTATGGGCGGCGCGCCACCGACCACGTGCCGCAGGGTTACGGGAGGCGGTCCACCGACCGCCCGGGTGGCCCGGATCCGGCTGCCGGCCGGCGTACGGACGGGGCCGGATACGGCCGGCACGCCAGTGACCGCGCCGGTGGTCGGCGGGCGGGGGACTGGGACGGCGTCGACCGGCGCAGAGGCGACCGTAACCCGCCCACCCCGCGAACTGACCACGGGACGGGTTCGACGGACGGCTCACCACAGGACCGTTCCGCAGCGAACGAGGGACAGTCGTGAACGAGGGAGACGCGCTCGACACGGAGGCGACCGTGGTGCCGGCGAACGAGGACGGTCGTCACCTGTCGTGGTTCCGGGTGTTCCTGGTGATCGCGGTCGTGGCGGCGGCGATCGGCGGAGGGTGGTACTGGATGCGGGAACAGCAGGCCGCGGCCACGGCCGCGGGGGGACCGCCGACGCTGTTCGCGCCCTACGTCGACGTGACCTCGACCCCGCGGTACGCCTTCGAGGACGCGACGACGTCCTCGGCGGTGCTGGCCTTCATCGTCAGCGGCCGGGAGACCCCCTGCCAGCCGAGTTGGGGCGGGGCGTACTCGCTGGACGAGGCCGCCGCACAACTCGACCTGGACCGGCGGGTGGCCCGGCTCCGGCAACTCGGCGGCACGGTGTCGGTGTCGTTCGGCGGCGCGGCCAATTCCGAGCTGTCCATCGGTTGCACGGACACGGCCGCGCTGACGGCCGCCTACGCCTCCGTCGTGGAGCGGTACGACCTGACCCAGATCGATCTCGACATCGAGGGGCAGCCGTCGATGACACCCGAGGTGAACCAGCGGCGCGCGCAGGCGATCGCCGCCCTGGTCGCGCAGCGGCAGGCCGCGGGTAAGGCCCTCGACGTCTGGCTGACCCTGCCGGTGATCTCCACCGGAGTGACCGATCAGGGCCGGGCGGTGCTGTCCGCGATGCTGGCCGGCGGGGTCCGACCGGCCGGTGTCAACGCCATGACGATGGACTACGGCGAGCCGTTCCCGCCGGGTCGCACCATGGCTGAGCAGGGTGAGCTCGCGCTGACCGCGCTGCACGGGCAGATCCGATCGGTGTGGGCGGACGCGGGACTGGACCTCAGTGACAACCAGGCCTGGAACCTCGTCGGTTCGACCCCGATGATCGGTCAGAACGACATCCCGAGCGAGATCTTCACCATCGACGACGCAACCCGGATGCTCGCCTTCGCCCAGCAGCAGAAGCTCGGTCGCCTGTCGATGTGGTCGGCGAACCGGGACAAGGCCTGCGGGCCGAACTATCCCGACGTCAAGGTCGTCTCGGATGTCTGCAGCGGGGTCGATCAGCAGCCCGGTGCCTTCGGCGCGGTCCTCGGCCAGTTCGGCGGCGCAGCGGTCGCGACCCCCACCGCCGGCGCCGACCCGACCGGGACCACCGACGCCTCGGCCACGCCGACCTCCGGGGCCGGCCAGTCGGGACGCGGTACGACCACCGAGGTCGTCGACGACCCGGCGACCTCGCCGTACCAGATCTGGAACACGAACCAGGGGTACGCCAAGGACACCAAGGTGGTGTGGCGCAAGAACGTCTATCAGGCGAAGTGGTACACCCAGGGCGACCAGCCGGACCTGCCGGTGGCCACGGCGGCCCAGTCCCCGTGGACGCTGATCGGGCCCGTCCTGCCCGGCGACACCCCGGTGCCCACGCCGACCCTGCCGGCCGGGACCTACCCCGACTGGAACGCCGACGAGGTGTACAACGCCGGCAGCCGGGTCCTGCACGACGGTATCGGCTGGCAGGCGCGGTTCTGGACCAAGGGTGACGTTCCCGGCACCCCGCCGACCAGCCCGGACACACCGTCGCCCTGGGAGCTGCTCACCCAGCCGAACTGAACTCCCGATCCTGCGTCCAGGCGTCGACCTGATCGGCCAGCAACTCGAGAATGCGGGATCAACCGAGCTTGCCCGACCGCGCGTCCGCCCACAGGTCGACGTCCAGCAGGCCCACGGAGTGCTCGTCGATGGCCTTCAGTTCGTCGTCGGTGAACCCGAGGGTGTCCAGGGCGGCGACGTTCTGTTCCAGCTGCGACACCCGGGACGCCCCGATCACCAGTGACGTGACCCGCTCGTCGCGCAGGGCCCAGGCCAGGGCCAGCTGCGCGAGCGACTGGCCGCGGTTCTCGGCGATGCCGTTGAGCGACCGCAGATGCTCAACCACCTCCGGGGTGATCGAGTCCGGGTTCAGCGACTTGCCGGCCGCGGCCCGCGAGTCCTCGGGGATGCCGTCCAGGTACCGGCCGGTCAGCAGTCCCTGGGCCAGGGCGGTGAAACCGATGACGCCGA
>JBMDXL010000369.1:0-2555 GCA_048594465.1 Microlunatus sp.
CGTCGTAGGTCTCCTGCAGGGTGGGCGAACCGGCCCCCGGTGTCTCGCCGCTCGGCCGCGCCCCGCCGAGATGCTCGATGATCAGGCGGGCGACGTCGGACGGCGCCTCGGCCGGGGCCAGGTGCGCGACCCCGTCGAGCACGACCAGCCTCCCCTGCGCGACGCCATCGGCGATCTCGGCGAGCAGCGCGGGTGGCGTGGCGACGTCCTCGGCGCCGGCCACGGCCAGCACGGGCGTGGAGATCTCGGCCAGGCGGGCACGCACGTCGAAGCCCGCCAGGGCCTCGCAGACCTGCGCATAGCCCTCTCGGTCGGCGTGCTGGAGATTGCTGAGCAGGTGAGTGGCCACGCTCGGATGGGCGGCCAGGAACCCGCGGCCGAACCAACGCTCCGCCGAGCCGGTCACCATCACCGGGGTGCCCGAGGCGCGGACTGTGGCGGCCCGCTCGTGCCAGCCCTCGGGTTCGCCGATCTTGGCACCCGTGCAGAGCAGCACCGCTCCGGTGACCCGATCGGGGTGGTCGAGCAGCAGCTGCAGGCCGACGGCCCCACCGACCGAGTCGCCCGCGTACCGGAACGTCCCGCCCGGTTCGCCCCGCTCGGTCAGCACCTCCTCGACCACGGTCAGCACGCCGGCAGCCAGCTCGCCGAGCGTGAAGCCGTCGCCGACGGCGGTGGTGTACCCGTGACCGGGCAGATCCCAGGCGACCACGTGGAACTGCCCGGCCAGCCGCTCCGCGACCGAGGCCCACAAGGTGCTGGCCGCCGTGCCCAGTGACGGTCCCAGCACCAGCAGCGGTCCGGCGCCCGGCTCACTCAGCTGGACAGCGCGGATCGTGGGAATGCTCACGACGTCTCCTTCCGATCGTGGTCCGCCGCGGCCAGGTACGCCTCGCCGCGATGCACGGCCGCCGCGATCCAGCGCGGGGTCGCCCCCAGGTAGCCGGCCGACGGCTCGGTGCCGATCAGGGCGGCCATGCTGCGCTGCTCCGCATCGATGCCGGTTGCCCGGTCGAGGTGGGCGGCCATCCGCTCGGTGTCGACCCGGAGGTCGGCGAGCAGGTCGGAGGTCTGCGAGGCGGCCACGACCGTCCGCCGACCGAGATCGCGCAGGGCCGCCCACTCCGCGTGCCAGGCCCCGTCCGGCCGCTCGTCGACGGTGGTCGCGGCGGCGAGGTGGACGGTGGCCGCCAGCCCGGGCCCGGCGAGCGCGGCCCGCCGGATCAGCACCGACAGCGCCGGGTTGCGCTTGTGCGGCATCGTCGAGGACCCGCCCCCGGAGCCCTCGGCGAGCTCGCCGATCTCGGGCCGCGACAGCGTGGTGACGTCGGCGGCCAGGTGCCCGTACGCGTCGGTGCAGGTGACCAGGGCGTCGGCGACGGTGGTCAGCGGGGCCCGGGTGGTGTGCCACTGCGCCCGGGCCAGCAGACCGAGAGCGGTGGCTGTGGTCTCGATCAGCTGCCAGGCCACCTCGATCGGCTCGGACCGACCCTGCAACCGAGCCAGCTCGACGGTCGCGGCCGCCGTGCCGGCCGCGCCGCCCAGCTGAGCGGCCAGACCTTCCCGGGCCCGCTCGAGGGCGACGACGGCGTCCAGCACCCCGGTCAGCCAGCCGGCCGTCTTGAGCCCGAAGGTGATCGGCACGGCGTGCTGGGTGAGGGTCCGGCCGACCTCGACCGTCTCCGCGTACGCGGTCGTCAGCCGGAGCAGCGCGCGGACCTGGCGGCGCAGCTCGGTGTCGAGTCGATCGAGGACGTCGCGCAGCAGCAGCACGAGGGCTGTGTCGAGGACGTCCTGGCTGGTCAGCCCGCGATGCAGCCAGCGGGCGGACTCGGCCGGCAGCCGGTCCCGCAGCAGCCCGACCAGCGGGATCACGGGGTTGCCGCCGGCCTCGGCCGCCCGGGCCACCGCGTCGACGTCGTCGGCACCGACCAGGCCCCGGACCGGGTGGCGCGCCCCGACCGGGGCGATCCCGCCGACCACCAGGGCCTCCAGCCAGGCCGCCTCCACGGCCTCCATCGCCCGCAGCAGCTCGGCGCCGCCGAGCAGCGCACCGGCCCGCTCGTCTCCGGGCCAGAAGAGGTCGCTCACCGGCTCAGTGTCGCGGATAGCGCAGGAAGACGGTCTCGCGTCCTCCCTGCAGGGAGATGTCGAACCGGTAGCCGGTGGGCTCCGACACGGCGATCAGCGTGGCCCGGTCCGGTTCCGGCAGCGACGCGAGCAGGGGGTCGGCGGCCAGGGCGTCCTCGTCCTCGGGCAGATAGGCCCGGGTGAAGAGCCGGTTGGTCACGCCCCGGGCGAAGAGGGTGAGCACGAACAACCCGGGCCGACCGGGCGCCGTGGGACCCGGCCGCACCGTCGAGAAGGTGTAGTCCCCGGCGTCATCGGTCGAGGCCCGCCCCCAGACGGTGAACGTCCAGCCGTCCCGGGCGAGTGAGCCCGGTTGCTGCACCACCGCTCCAGCGGAGTCGGCCTGCCACAGCTCCAGGATGGCGTCCGGCACCGGTGCGCCGAGACCGTCGCTGACCCGGCCGCGGAGCCGGACCGCTCCGGAC
>JBMDXL010000037.1:0-1890 GCA_048594465.1 Microlunatus sp.
CCGGCCAGGCTGCGCACGACACCCTCCTCGGCCAGGGCCCGCTCCCGCAGCTCGTCCTCGGCGATGTCCGGGGACACCTCCAGGCGGGCCCGGACCTTGCCCTGGATCTGGACCACGCAGGTGACGGTCTCGGTCACCAGCAGCGCGGGATCGACGGTCGGCCAGCTCGCCCGGGCCACCGACGGGGCGTGGCCCAGGGCCTCCCACATCTCCTCGGCGACGTACGGGGCGATCAGGCTCAGCACGACGGTGACGACCTCGGCGGTCTCCCGGACGGCCGGGTCCGCCGGGCCGGCGCCCGTGTCGGCCACCTTGCGGGCCGCGTTCACCAGCTCCATCACCCGGGCCACGACGACGTTGAACCGCTGTCCGGCGATGCAGTCGTCGATGTCGGCCAGCAGCCGGTGGGTGGTCTGCCGCAGCGACGCGTCGCCGGTCGCTGGGTCGGTCCCGGGCGCACTGGTCACGTCGTGGGCCAACCGGTAGGCGCGCTGCAGGAACTTCGCCGAGCCACCCGGCGACATGTCGGCCCAGTCGATGTCCTCCTCCGGCGGTCCGGCGAAGACCACGGTCAGGCGGACCGCGTCGACCCCGTACGCGTCGATCTGCTCGCCCAGGTCGACGCCGTTGCCCAGCGACTTGCTCATCGACTTGCCCTGGTTGATCACCTGGCCCTGGTTCAGCAGCCGCTGCATCGGCTCGTCGAAGTCGACCAGGCCCATGTCGTGCAGCACCTTGGTGAAGAACCGCATGTACAGCAGGTGCAGGATGGCGTGCTCGACCCCACCCACGTACTGGGCGACCGGCATCCAGCGCCGGACGTCGTCGGGGTCGAAGGGACCGTCGACGTCGTTCGGCGAGCAGTAGCGGAAGAAGTACCAGGACGAGTCGACGAACGTGTCCATGGTGTCGGTGTCCCGCTGGGCGGGTCCGCCGCAGGACGGGCACTCGACGTTCACCCAGTCAGTCGCGCCGGCCAGCGGCGAGACCCCCTTCGGCGCCAGCGCGGCCCCGGTCAGCTGCGGCAGCGTGACCGGCAGCTGGTCGTCGGGCACCGCGACCTCGCCGCAGTCCGGGCAGTGGATGATCGGGATCGGGCAGCCCCAGTAGCGCTGCCGGCTCAGCAGCCAGTCACGCAGCCGGAAGGTGACCGCGCCCTTGCCGACCCCGGCCTCCTCCAGCTGACCGATGATGGTGGACACCCCGGTGGCCTTGTCGGTCAGCCCGTCCAGCGGACCGGAGTTGACGTAGGTGCCGTCGCCCGGGGTCGCGATCCCCGACTCCGCCGGGTCCGGCTGCCCGGTCGAGATGACCTCGATCACCGGCAGGTCGTAGGTGCGGGCGAAGTCCAGGTCGCGCTGGTCGTGGGCGGGGACGGCCATCACCGCGCCGGTGCCGTAGTCGGCCAGCACGTAGTCGGCGGCGTAGACCGGGATCCGCTCGTTGTTGACCGGGTTGGTCGCGTGGACGCCCAGGAACACCCCCGTCTTCGGGCGGTCGGTGGCCTGCCGCTCGATCTCGGTGGCCAGCTTCACCTGGTCCAGATAGGCCTCGAACGCCGGCCGCTGCTCGACGGTGACGACCTGCGCGGCCAGCTCGCTCTCCGGGGCCACCACGAAGAAGGTCGCGCCGTACAGGGTGTCCGGCCGGGTGGTGAACACCGTCACCGGCTCGGCGTGGCCGTCGATCTCGAAGTCGACGTAGGCGCCCTCGGACCGACCGATCCAGTTGCGCTGCATGGCCAGCACCCGCTCGGGCCAGCCGCCCTCCAGGTCGGCCATGTCGTCCAGCAGCCGCTGGGCGTACTCGGTGGTCTTGAAGTTCCACTGGGTCAGCTGCCGCTTGGTCACGGTCGCGCCGCAGCGCTCGCACGCCCCGTTGACCACCTGC
>JBMDXL010000370.1:0-2282 GCA_048594465.1 Microlunatus sp.
CCAGGCGGGTGCGGAGGTAGGACTCGACTCGCTGCACGCCCGCATCGGCCCCGGGGCGCCTGCGTCCGCACACCGCGTACGGGGACGGACGGGATCGGCTCAGACGGCGATGACGTCGACGGAGGCCGCCCGGTAGGCGTCCAGCACGTCGTCGGAGGCGTCGGCGGTGGTGACCAGCTGGGTCAGCTCGGCCGCGTCACCGAACACGAAGGACGACGACCGGGTCAGCTTGTCCGCCGTGGCCACCAGAATCCGCCGGGTCGCGGCGTCGATCGAGGCGCGCTTGATCCGGGCGTCCTCCAGCGAGGTCGAGGTCAGACCGGCCACCGGCGAGGCCGAGCAGGCGCCCAGGACGGCGACGTCCACCCGCATCGCGCGGAGCGTGTCGAGCACCTGGGTGCCGCGACAGGCCAAGGAGTCCGTCTCCACCGGCCCCCCGGGGATGATCACCTCGCAGCCGGGCACGGACGCCAGGGCCGAGGCCGCGTGCAGCGAGAGAGCCAGAGCCGTCAGTGGCCGACCCGCGAGCCGCAGGGCCACCGCGTAGCAGGTGGTGCCGTTGTCGATGATGACCGACTCGTCGTCCGCGATCAGGCCGGACACCGCGCCGGCCAACCGGGTCTTGGCGTCGAGGGCCTCGCGATGACGGGCGTCGAAGGGCAGCGGGTTGCCCCGTTGCATGGTGCGGACGGCACCTCCGTGGGTGCGCCGCACCAGACCGGCCGTCTCCAGCTCAGCCAGGTCGCGCCGGATCGTGATGGCCGAGACACCGGTCAGCTCCGCCAGGTTGGTGGCGGACAGCTCCTGGCCCGACCGCAGGGCGCGGATGATCGTTTCCTGGCGATGTGATCGTGTCACGTGATCATCTAATCACCTAGCGTGAGTTCAGTGAACGCCGAGCCAGCTCGGCACCCGATCCACCTGCACGACTCCCGGAGGAGACCGCCCGTGACCACCCCCCTCCCGTCCGACACGGCCGCGGCCGATCTCACCACCCAGCTCGGTCGGACCCGCTCCGTCGTCGCCGTCGCTCTCCTGTTCGGGGTCAACGGCCTGATCATCGGCGGCTACGGCGGCTCCCTGCCGTCCATCCGCGAGCGACTCGACATCACCGCCGCCGGCATCGCCGTCCTCCTCTTCACCGCCGGGCTGGCAGGCATCGTGGCCATGCAGATCGCCGGTCGGCTCTGCGACGCCGTCGGCGCCCGCCGGGTCGCGCTCGCGGGTCTGCCCCTCCTGATCGCCGCGGCCGTGATCTTCGCCGTCGCCACCGGCTTCCCGGTGGCGGTGGTCGCCGCGGTCCTCCTCGGGCTGGGCAACGGCACCATCGACGTGGCGATGAACGCCATCGGCGTCCAGGTCGAGGCGGCCCGCCGCCAGCCGATCATGAGCCGCTTCCACGCCCTGTGGTCGCTCGGCGGTTTCGCCGGGGCTGGGATCGTCGTCCTCGCCGCCACCGTGTTCGACCTGCGGGGGGCGGCCGTGGTCCTGCCGGTCCTGCTCTTCCTCGCCGTGGTGGCCGTGGTCGGGCTGGTCATCGCCGTCCGCATCACCCCCACCACCGCCACGGTCGAGCACACGGTCGACGGCACCAGGACGGCGATCCCCCGGATCGCCTGGCTGCTGGCGATCATGGCGGTCGCGTTCGGGCTCGCCGAGGGCACCGGTGTCGACTGGTCCTCGCTGCACGTCACCGAGGTCGCGGCCGTCGACTCCACCACCGGGGCGCTCGGCCTGGTCGCCGTCCAAGGGTCGATGGTGATCATCCGGTTGCTGGGCGACCGTCTGGTCACCCGCTACGGGCGGCGGGCGATCGTCCGCTTCGGGGGCGTCTGCGCCGCTGTCGGCTTCGGCACCGTGACCCTCGTCGGCAGTCTGCCGCTGCTCCTGGTGGGGTGGGCGCTGGTGGGACTCGGCGTCGGCATGATCGCGCCCCAGGTCTACGCCGTGGCCGGTCACATCGGCGGCGGTCGGGTGCTCGCCGTCGTCGTCACGTTCGGGTACGCCGCCTTCCTCGCGGGCCCGGCCATCATCGGTTTCCTCGTCAGCCATCTCGGCATCCAGCACACGATGGCCGTCCCCGCCGTCCTCTGCCTGGGCATCGTCGGACTCGCCGTCACGATGCCGCGCGAGGACGCCGACCTCAGCTGATCCGCTGTCGCCCGGCAGGCACGCCCGGCCGATGCGGCCGCCTGCGGTGACCGACGACACAGGGGCGATGGTGTGCGGTGATATGGTTTCCTCACCACATCCCCCACGCCTCTCCACGATGCGCACTTGGG
>JBMDXL010000371.1:0-2175 GCA_048594465.1 Microlunatus sp.
CACCACCTGACGGCTGCGGTGCAGCGGACGCTGGCCGACTACGTCCGCGCCGGCGGTCGGCTGCTGCTCGCGGGTGCGCTGCCCACCCATGACGCCGACGGCGAGCCCTGCACCGTGCTGGCCGATGCCCTGGGTCTGCGGGTGACCGCCGAGATCGGTGACCGGGTGGTGCAGGACGGCGTGTCCCGGCAGTGGTTCCCGACCGTCCGGGCGGAGGAGCTGCTCGCCCCGGGACGGCCCGAGGTGCGGGTCTCGGCCACCCAGCTCCTCGCCGTCGATCCGGCGGTCGCCGGCACGGTGCTGGTCCGTGAGGTCACCGGCGGACAGCCCTGCGCCGTCGACGTCGGGGTGGGGGAGGGCCGGGCCGTCGTGCTGACCTGCGACTACCCGGCGGACCTCCCGCTCCACGCCGCCCTGCTGGCCCGCCTGGGGGTCCGGCCACGGTGGCGTACGGACGCGACCGACCCAGGCCTGGTGATCGCGGCGATGCGCGATCCCGACACCGGGGCGGAGCTCGTCCACCTGCTCAACGTGGCGCCCTACCCGTTGACCGTCACGCTCTGGCGGGACGACCGGGAGATCACGGCGGAACCGCTCACGCTGCCGGCCCGAGGCGCGGAGCTGCTGCGCTTGCCTGCCGCCGCCACCGGCTGACCACGCGGACGCGCGGCGGTCAGAGCCGCGGCGGCAGTCCGACCAGCCGGTCGGCGGCGAGGACGAGCTCCTCGCGGCGGGCGTTGCTGGAGTTCGCGGCCACCGCGCGGTGCAGCGTGCGTCCGGAGCGCTGGGCCCGGCGGGTCTGACGGCGCGCGCGGACGGAGGAGATGAACGACATGACGAGATCCTCGAGAGCTGGAGGGCGTGCTGGTGGGTGATCTTCGTCGTCGAAGCCTCCGCTGCAACCCCGGGACGCGGACGGTTGTTCCCGCTGCAAGGGAACTGCCCCACCGACGAGGGACGAGAGCCGATGGGCGCAGCCAGGCTCGCGATCCGTACGCTGCCCGGGTGGGCCTGCGGAACCATCTGATCGAGGGCGTCTCCGGCACGGGCAAGACGTCGGTGTGCCGCGAGCTTCAGCGACGCGGTCACCACGCCGTCAACGGCGACACCGAGCTGGCCTACCAGGGAGACCCGGTGACCGGGGAGCCGACGCCGGGCGCGAGCCACGAGCACCACCTCTGGCGCGTCGACCGGGTGGAGGCCCTGGTGGCCGACGTGAGTCGACCGGCCACGTACTTCTGCGGGGGGTGACGCAACCACGCCCGGTTCCTGCACCTGTTCGACCGGGTCCTGGTCCGTGACGTCGATCCCGAGACGCTGCAGCGCCGGCTGGCCGCGCGGCCGGCCGACGAGTTCGGCGGCACCGAGGAGCAGCGACGCTTCGTCGCCGAGCTGCACCGCACCCGACGCGATCTCCCGTCGACCGGGACCGTGGTCGACGCGACCGCCCCGCTCGCCGAGGTGGTGGACGAGATCCTGCGGCTCACCCGACCGTAGGGTCAGCCGACGCCGCCCGCCGCGAGATCGCGGACCGCGAGCTCGGCCAGCAGGCGGGCGGAGTCACCCAGCACGCTGTCGTCGAACCGGGCCCCCGGAGCGTGGTTGCCCGGCGCCGTGGCCGGGTCGGTGGGGCAGGCGCCGACGAACAGGTAGCAGCCGGGCACCTCGGCCAGCACCCGGCTGAAGTCCTCCGAGCCCAGCAGGGGAGTGGCCAGGTCGTGGATGCGCTCGGGGCCGAACAGGTCGGTCGCGACCTCGAGGGCGAAGGCGGTGGCGGCGGGGTCGTTGACGGTCACCGGGTACTCGCGCTCGAACCGCACCTCCGCCCGGCAGCCGTGGGCGGCCGCGATCTGCTCGGCCAGGCGGACCGACGCGTGCTCGACGGCATCGAGGTGTTCCGGGGACAGCGTCCTCACGGTGGCTTCGAAGGTCGCGGTCTCGGGGATGATGTTGCGCCGGGTGCCTGCGTGGAAGGTGCCGACGGTGATCACCACCGGGTCGAACAGGTCGAACTGCCGGGTGGCCATCGTCTGCAGCGCGGTGACGATCTCGGCGGCGACCACGATCGGGTCGGCTGCCGCATGGGGCCGGGAACCGTGACCACCCGCCCCGCGGACGGTGACGTAGAGCCCCGAGGACGCGGCCATCAGCGGACCCGGTCGGCTGGTCACCATG
>JBMDXL010000372.1:0-15329 GCA_048594465.1 Microlunatus sp.
GCACATGCCGACGTCGAGGGCGAGCTGGACGAAGTAGGTGTTCACCGAGTACTCCGCCGCCCGGTACATGTCCATCGTCCCGTTGACCCCGGTGGAGTTGCTGACCCGCCAGCTGCCGGTCACCTGGCTCGGTCCGTCGCAGGTCTCGAAGGTGCGACCGGAGAAGTCCATCGTCCGGGCCGCGTCGTAGCGCTGCGACAGCGGGATGCCCTTCTCCAGCGCCGCGGCCGCGGTGAAGGCCTTGAACGTCGAGCCGGCCTGGAAGCCCTGCGCACCACCCATGTCCGGACCGACCGAGTAGTTCCAGTAGGTCTCGCCCTTCTTGGTGCTGTCCCCCATCACCGGCCGGCTCTGAGCCATCGCCACGATCAGTCCCGTACCGGGCTCGATCATGTCCATCGCCGAGATCACCGGGTCGGTCGGGCCCACGACCTTGCTGACCGCCTTCTGGGTCTGGTCCTGGGTGTCGGGGTCGATCTTGGTCTTGATCACCAGCCCGCCGCGCTTGATCGTCTGCTGGCGGGCCTCGAGCGTGGCGCCCAGGCTGGGAGTCTGCTCCAGCGAGCGGTAGACGTAGTCGCACAGGAACGGGTAGTCCGTGCCCTGGCAGCCGTTGATCGTGGTGGTGACCTTCTTCTTGCTGAACTTGGTCTTGACCGCCTTGGCCGCCTGCGCGTCGGTGATGACGTCCAGCGAGGCCATCCGGTTGATCACCACGTTGCGTCGGGTCAGCGACGCGGTCGGGTTCTGGACCGGGTTGTTGGCGGTCGGGTTCTGCACCAGGCCGGCGAGCATGGCCGCCTGCGGCAGCGTCAGCTTCGCCGCCGTGGTGCCGAAGTAGTGCTCGGCGGCCACCTCGACGCCGTACGCGCCGTCACCGAAGTAGGCGATGTTGAGGTAGCGCTCGAGGATCTCGTCCTTGCTCAGCGTCTTCTCCACCGAGATGGCGTAGCGCAGCTCGCGGATCTTGCGGCCGTAGCTGTCGTCCTGGGCCGCCTGGACGCCCGCCTCGTTGCCCGCCTTCTTGGCCTCCTCGATCTGCACCATCTTCACGTACTGCTGGGTGAGGGTGGACCCGCCCTGGGTGACCCCACCGGCCAGCACGTTGGTGACCAGGGCCCGTGCGGTGCCGACCACGTCCAGCGGACCGTGCTCGTAGAAGCGGTGGTCCTCGATCGAGATGATCGCCTGCTTCATCACCGGGGCGATGTCGGTCAGCGGCACGTAGACGCGGTTCTCGTCGTAGAAGTAGGCCAGCACGTCGCCGTTCACGTCCAGCGCCTCCGAACGCTGGCTCTGGGCGGGCTGGTCGAAGGCGGCCGGCAGGTCGTCGAGCGTGCCCTGGGCGGCCTTGCCGGTGAACACCGCGGCTCCCACCGCAGGGAGCGCGACGACAGCGATCAGCAGCCCGCACAGGGCGCTGACGGCCAGGAACAGCCCACCGGCGCGGAGGCGGCGGAGGGCTGTGCCGGGGGTGGCAGGACGGTCGGGGCTGAGAGAGGGCATCGAACGCTCAACTCCTCGCGGCCCCGGACCGTTCCCACCACCCCCGGGTGAGACTGCTCACACGACCGTCCGGCGGCCGTCGCGAGCCGACCCGGTCAGCGCGGTACAGCTCATGTCAGCTCAGTGACCCCAGGGTGATCGAGGCCTTGACCGGACCACCGCTGTGCACCAGGGACTCCTGGCCGGTGACGTCGTCGAAGGCGAAGCCGTACGCCTTGCCGTCCACCATGTTCGCGTGCACGATCGCCGAGTAGTGGTTGGTCAGGTCCCGCTGGTAGAACGTGCTCGGGTCGGTCACCGGCTCCTGGGTCGACTCCCCCAGGGTGCCGCGGTGCAGGGCCGCGCACAGGGTCCGGGAGATCGGGCCGACGACGTGGTCGTTGGGCGCCGCGAGGGCCCCGTCGCAGTCCCACACGTTGGCCGTCGTCGGCTTGGCGAAGCGGGCCACCTGCTCACCGGCGGTGTTGGTGAAGACGAGCTCGTTGTCGCTGGTGGTGCCGAAGAACTTGGTCTCCGGCTCGTGGGCGAAGGGGACGACGGTCAGCTTCTTGGTCGCGTACGCCGCCCACGCCTCGTCGATGTAGTCGTCGAGGTAGGTCGCACTCATCGCGTCGACCCCGGTGGCCTTGCCCGGGGAGAGCACCCGCAGCACCTGGCCGTCGTCACCGCGGACCACGGTCTTCTCGAAGCCCTTGGTCTGCTCGACCGTGTCGATGATCTTCTGCCGGCCGCCGTCCTCGAGCGCCCCGGTGGTGGCCGTGCTGCCGTCGTCGCCGGTGACGCTCACGGTGTGCGGCACCGCGAACTGGTCGACCTGCGTGGAGTTCAGCCACAGCCCGTTGTCGTTGAAGGTGAACTCCGACCAGTCGAACAGGATGTCGGCGTTGTCGTCGCTCGGGTTCCAGGGCGCCGGCTGGACCAGCCCCGCGTCGACCAGACCGAAGTTCAGCTTCGACGCGAAGGAGAAGTAGACCCGGCCGGAGATGTTGCGCGGCACGTCGACGGTCACCGAGGCGCCGTCGGCCGGGCCCGGGATCGAGGCGTCCGGGGCGTCCACCGGCACCGGTCCGCCCGGCAACGACCACGGCGTGAACACCCCGTCGGCGTTCACCCAGCCGAGCTTGTCGGTGGTCAGGTCGACCCCCAGCACGTAGAGGTGCAGACCGGAGCGCCCGGTGTCGTTGGTGATGGTGATCGGCAGCTTGTCCGGCACCGCCGCACGGGCGGGGGTGGCGGTGGTCAGGGCCGCCGCGGTGATCATGACCAGGGTGGCCAGCAGCGCCAGCAGGGCGGTGCCCAGCCTGCGGACCTGACGGTCAGCGACCGTCCGGGCCGTTCGTGGATCCAGAGCGTGAAAGGGCGTGCGGGGATGCAGCATGGCTCTACGCCTTCCGTCGGGTTACGAGAGTGCACCCACCCCGGCGCAGCACACGTCGTCGTGCCTGTCACAGGTCGTCCCGGGTCGTCCGGGACCTCGTCTCCGGTGACGGAGACCCACTGAGTGATCACACGCGGCCGTCCCCCCGCAGGGCTACGGTGCGATCTGGAGCCTGTCGGAACGTGCCGACGGCTACACAGAGATGGAGTTGGCGGCAAGCTGGCCGCTCGATGTACCGCGCGGGGAACGCCGCGGATTGTCAACCTTCGCGCCTCGGGACATCCGCTCCCAAATCTGTGGGAGCGCTCCCAACGCGTCGTTACTTCACAGTAACCTCCGTCACACACAGGGTCAAGGGTGGCGTCCGCGCAAATCTGACGAGCCTGCGCTACAGTCAAATCCGACAGATCTGTCGGGATTCGAGTCATGGGTGGGAGGACGTCGTGAGCGGACCCGCAGCCCCGCACGACGCCCCGGTGGTCGCCCGCGGCGGCTACGCCAAAGGCGATGCGCGCCGGGAGCTGATCGTCGAGGTCGCCTCGGAGGTCTTCGGCACCCAGGGCTTCCGCGCGGCCACGATGCTGCAGATCGCCGCCGCCTGCGGCATCTCGCGGACCGGTCTGCTCCATCACTTCCCCACCAAGGAGAGCCTGCTGGAGGCGGTGCTGGCCCGGCGGGACGCCGGCCCGTCCGCGGCTCCGTCGCCTGGTCCCGCCCCGGATGCGCGTGGGCAGCTGAGCCGGCTCCTCGCGCTGGTCGAGCACAACGCGACCCAACCGCGGATCGTGAACCTGTTCTCCGTGCTCTCGGCCGAGGCCGGCGACCCGGACCACCCCGCCCACCGCTCGTTCGCCGCGCGGTACGCCCGGCTGCGGACCGAGCTGGAAGAGGCGCTGACCGCCGCCGCCGGGGCCGGCGAGCTGGTTGCGGGCACGGACCCGCAGGCCCTGGCCGTGGAGATCATCGCCCTGATGGACGGTCTCCAGGTCCAGTGGGTGCTCGCGCCGTCGGCGATCGACATGGTGGCCGTGCTGCGGCACCGGCTGGCCTCCGTGCTCACCGCACCGCTCGACCCGACCGGCCATCTCGAGACGTCCGACCACCTCGACACGTCCGCCCCCACCGGGCCGGACCCACCACCGACCAAGGAGCACGGGTGACCCACCAGATCAACATGACCAGCGACGAGGACGTCCGCGCCCGGGTGGACGCCCTGCTGGTTGAGATGACCACGGCCGAGAAGGCCGGTCAGCTGACCCAGTACTTCTTCATGGACTTCATGCGGGACAAGGCCGCCGACGGCGCCCCCAGCCAGCCCGAGATGGTGGAGGCCGCCATGGCCCGCGGGGGCGTGGGGTCGCTGCTGTTCATGAGCGACGCCGCCCTGATCAACAAGGTGCAGCGCGCGACGATCGAGGGCAACCGGCTGGGCATCCCCGCCCTGGTCGGGTTCGACGTCATCCACGGCTTCCGCACCATCATGCCGGTGCCGATCGCGATGGCGGCCTCGTGGGATCCCGTGGTGATCGAGCGGGGTCAGGCCGTGGCCGCCCGAGAGGCTCGCGCCGTCGGCATCCACTGGGCCTTCGCACCGATGGTCGACATCGCCAGGGACCCCCGCTGGGGTCGCATCATCGAGGGAGCGGGCGAGGACCCGTACCTCGGTGGGGTGGTTGCCGCCGCCCAGGTCCGGGGCTTCCAGGGCGGCCGTCTCGGTACGCCCGACCGGTTGATCGCCGGTCCGAAGCACTTCGCCGGCTACGGCGCCGCGCTCGGTGGGCGCGACTACGACGAGGCCGACATCTCCGACGCCGAGCTGTGGAACACCTACGTCCCCCCGTTCCGGGCCGCCATCGACGCCGGAGCCGGCACCATCATGAGCGCCTACATGGACCTCAACGGCGTGCCGGCCGCCGGCAACCGCTGGTTGCTGACCGAGGTCCTGCGTGACCACCTCGGCTTCGAGGGCTTCGTCGTCTCCGACGCCCAGGCCGTGCACGACCTCGTCACGCACCACTTCGCCGCCGACCTGCCCGAGGCCGCCGCCCGGGCGCTGAACGCGGGCAACGACATGGAGATGACCTTCGTCGACCCGGCCTTCGACCACCTGGTCACCGCGGTCGAGGACGGCCGCGTCTCGACGGAGACCCTCGACACGGCCGTCCGCCGCGTGCTCGAGACCAAGATCCGCCTCGGGCTGTTCGAGGAGCCGTACGTGGACGAGGCCCGCGCGGCCCAGGTGCTGGCCGACCCGACCCACCGGGAGGTCGCCCGGATCGCCGCCGGTCGCTCGGCCGTCCTGCTGCGCAACGACGGGAACCTGCTGCCTCTGTCGACCGAGCGGCTGTCGTCCGTCGCGGTCATCGGTCCGCTGGCCGACTCCCCGCGCGACACCCTCGGGCCCTGGATCTTCAACCACGACGTGACCGAGACGGTGACGGTCCTGGCGGGTCTGCGAGCTCGGGCCGGCGAGTCGGTCGAGGTCCGCTACGCGGCCGGGGTCCGTCCGTCGTTCCGGACGTTCCCGTCCATGTTCGACATGTGGCCCGGCAACACCCCGGAGGATCCCGCCGACTTCGACGACGACGCCGAGATCGCCCGGGCCACCGAGCTGGCCGCGGACAGCGACGTCGCCGTGATCGTGGCCGGTGAGTGGCAGAACATGATCGGCGAGTCGGCCTCACGGTCCTCCCTCGAGCTGCCCGGCCGACAGCTGGAGCTGATCCAGGCGGTGGTGGCCACCGGGACGCCGGTGGTGCTGCTGGTGATGAACGGCCGCCCGCTCGATCTGCGGTGGCCGGCCGAGAACGTGCCGGCCATCCTGGACATCTGGTACCCGGGCAGTCAGGGCGGGCACGCCGTCGCCGCCCTGGTGTTCGGTGACGAGTCCCCCGCCGGCCGGCTGCCGTTCTCCTGGCCGCGGACCGTCGGTCAGGTGCCGATGATCTACAACCACACCCGCAGCCACGACCCGGAGAAGCAGGGCCGCCGCTACTGGGACGAGGCCAGCACCCCGCTGTTCCCGTTCGGCCACGGCCTGGGCTACGGCTCGCTCACCTACTCGGCCCCGACGCTCAGCGCCGACACGATCGCCGTCGGCGACAGCGTGACCGTCACGGTCACCGTGAGCAACGCCGCAGACCGCGAGGTCGACGAGGTCGCCCAGCTCTACCTGCACCAGCGCCACGGCACCTCGTCCCGCCCGGTGCGCGAGCTCAAGGGCTTCCGCCGGGTCTCGGTGCCGGCCGGGGGCTCGACCACTGTCGAGCTCACCCTCGGTCCGGACGAGCTGCGCTACTGGAGCTCCGTGACCCGGGACTGGGTGCAGGACGCGACCACGTACGACCTCGGGGTGGGCCCCGACTCCACGGTCGAGCTCGGCACCACCCTGACCGTCACCGCCTGACGTCTCGGGCGGCGCCGGCCGCGCGACCGGCCCGCGCACCGCGGGCCGGTCATACTGGCTTCCCGGCCGCCGCCGGGGACCGACGGCACGAGGAGCGGACGCGTGACCAGACGCTGGCTCGTCGCCGTCGCGGTGTCCGTGCTCGTCGCCGCCAGTCTGGTGATCGGGTTGGTGGTGACCACCGGCACCCGCACGGTGGACGACGCCGGTGCTCCGCCGACCTCAACGCCCGTCTCCCCGCCCGCGTCGCCGGCGTCGGAGCCGCCGACCTCCTCGCCCGGCTCCGGAGCCGGAGCGGGACCACCCGCCGGGACCGTCCACGTCGACGACCGCTACCGCGCGCGCTACGCCGGGCGGCACCTCGGGTGGGACGCGCTGCTGGCCGCCGGCACACCGTTGCCGGCCACGACCCCCGGTTGCCGGGCCGACTGGCGTGCCACCCGCCGGGACCCGGCTCTCACCTGGTCCACGGCGGGGTACCTGTGCCTGGACCGGCTGACGGGCCGCGCGTTCAAGCCCCAGGGCATCGCGGGCACCGGAGCGACGACGGGCTACCGGATCGGCGGCCGACCCGCCGCCGAGCGGAACATCGTGGTGGTGACGTCGTACTCCTCGGTCGCCGAGACGGGACTGCGGTTCCCGCACCGACCCGGCACCACCGACACCACCCGGCTGACCGTGATCGACCTCGACCGCCGCGTCTACCGCCAGGTCGAGCTGGTCCGACCCGACGGCCGAGGTGGGTTCGCGGCCCTGGACTCCCACGGCAGCGGTGTGGTCTGGGCCGGGCAGTACCTCTACTCCTCCAGCCGAGGCAGTCTGTTCATGTACAACGCCGACGACCTGATGGAGATCGACGGCCGGTTCGTGCTTCCCGCGGTGGCCCGCTGGTCGGTGTCCGGGGTCGGCGGGCTGTCCAGCATCGGTCTGCACCGCTCCGGATCGGCGTCGTCCCTGGTCTCGATCACGTACAGCGAGACCGGCACCGCCTGGTCCCAGAGCCTCGCCCTCGGCGCCGACGGTCGGGTGCAGAACGGCAGCCGTCGGGCGTCCTCGGCCCTGGTCCTGACCAAGCAGTTCGGTCCCGGACCCACCACCATCAGCAGCACCCGGTCCCGCGTCGTCCCGGGCACCAACTACCAGGGGATCGGGACCGCGGGGGCGTACGGATTCGTGAACTCGTCCTCCTTGCTGCTGGACGGCCGGCGGCGCGGTGACAACGTGGTGGTCCTGAAGCGGAACCGGGTCATCGCCCGGTTCGCCATGCCGAAGGAGAACCTGGAGTCGGTGTACGTCGACGTCCGCCGCCGCCGCTACGTCACCGTCACCGAGCACGGCCGCCAGTTCCTGTTCTGGCTGCCGCTGGACCACCTGATCGAGCGTGCAGAACGCTGATCGCGTCCTCGCGGTCCCGGCCGTCAGCTCACGTACGCCTTCAGGTGCTGGCCGGTCAGCGTCGAGGCGTCGGCGACCAGATCGGTCGGGGTGCCCTCGAAGACGATCCGACCGCCGTCGTGACCGGCGCCCGGGCCGAGGTCGATGATCCAGTCGGCGTGTGCCATCACCGCCTGGTGGTGCTCGATCACGATCACGGTCTTGCCCGCGTCCACCAACCCGTCGAGCAGACCGAGCAGCTGCTGGACGTCGGCCAGGTGCAGGCCGGTGGTCGGCTCGTCGAGCACGTAGACGCCACCCTTGTCGGCCATGTGGATGGCCAGCTTGAGCCGTTGTCGCTCGCCGCCGGACAGGGTGGTCAGCGGCTGGCCGATGCCGAGATAGCCCAGTCCCACCTGCTGCATCCGGGACAGGATGGCGTGCGCCGGACCCGTGGTGAAGAACGCGCACGCGTCGTCCACCGACATCGCGAACACGTCGGCGATGGTGCGTCCGTCCAGCGTGTACCGCAACACCGCGTCGGTGAAGCGGCGTCCCTGGCACTCCTCGCAGGTGGTGGCCACCCCGGCCATCATGGCCAGGTCGGTGTAGACCACGCCGAGCCCGTTGCAGTGCGGGCAGGCCCCCTCGGAGTTGGCGCTGAACAGACCCGGTTTCACCTTGTTCGCCTTCGCGAACGCCGTCCGGACACTGTCCAGCAGCCCCGTGTACGTGGCCGGGTTGCTGCGCCGGGAGCCGCGGATGGCGGACTGGTCGACCGAGATCACCCCGGCGTCCCGCGGCAGGGAGGAGTGGATCAGCGAGCTCTTGCCCGACCCGGCGACACCGGTGACGACCGTCAGCACGCCGAGCGGCACGTCCACGTCCACCTCGCGCAGGTTGTGCCGGTCCGCCCCGCGGATCGCCAGGCTGCCGGTCGGGGTCCGGACCGACGCCTTGAGCTTCGCGCGGTCGTCGAGGTGCCGCCCGGTGAGCGTCCCGCTCGTCCGCAGCCCCTCGACGGTCCCGGTGTAGCAGATCTCTCCTCCGTGCACCCCGGCCCGCGGTCCGAGGTCGACCACGTGGTCCGCTATGGCGATGGCCTCGGGCTTGTGCTCCACCACCAGCACCGTGTTGCCCTTGTCCCGCAACCGGAGCAGCAGCCCGTTCATCCGCTGGATGTCGTGCGGGTGCAGACCGATCGTCGGCTCGTCGAACACGTAGCTGACGTCGGTCAGGCTGGAGCCGAGGTGTCGGATCATCTTGGTCCGCTGGGCCTCACCGCCCGACAGCGTGCCCGACGGGCGGTCCAGACTCAGGTAGCCCAGCCCGATCTCGACGAACGAGTCCAGGGTCTGCTGCAGGGTCTGGACCAGCGGGGCCACCGAGGGCTGGTCGAGGGTGCTCCGCACCCACGCGGCCAGGTCGCTGATCTGCAGCCGGGCCGCGTCGGCGATGTTCAGCCCGGCGATCCGCGAGGCCCGGGCGGCGTCGTTCAGCCGGGCGCCACCGCAGTCCGGGCAGTCGGTGAAGGTGACGGCCCGGTCGACGAAGGCGCGCAGGTGCGGCTGCAGACTCTCCTTGTCCTTGGTCAGGAAGGACTTGCGCACCCGGGGCACCAGACCCTCGTACGTCATGTTGATGGTGGCGATCTTGACCTTGACCGGCTCGGAGTACAGGAAGCTCTCCCGCTCCTCGGCGGTGTAGTCGCGGATCGGCTTGTCGCCGTCGAGCAGACCGGACTCGCTGAACACCCGCACCAGCCAGCCGTCCGGGGTGTAGCCGGGGACGGTGATGGCGCCCTCGTTCAGCGACTTCGACGGATCGACCAGCTCGTCGATGTCGATGTCGGTGACCGATCCGCGGCCCTCGCACGTCGGGCAGGCCCCGGCCGCGGTGTTGAAGCTGTAGTGGAAGGCCGGACCGGCCGACGGCTCCCCCAGCCGGCTGAACACGATCCGCAGCAGCGCGTGGGCGTCGGTCGCCGTGCCCACCGTGGACCGGGAGTTCGCACCCATGCGCTCCTGGTCGACGATGATCGCCGCGCTGACTCCCTCGAGCACGTCGACGTCGGGACGGGCCAGGCTCGGCATGAAGCCCTGGACGAAGGCGCTGTAGGTCTCGTTGATCAGCCGCTGGGACTCGGCCGCGATGGTGCCGAAGACGAGCGAGCTCTTGCCCGAGCCCGAGACGCCGGTGAACACGGTCAGTCGCCGCTTGGGGATGTCGACGTCGACCGACCGGAGGTTGTTCTCCCGGGCCCCACGGACCCGGATCACGGCATGACGGTCGGCGGGATGGGTGGATGCGCTCCTCGACATCCGGCCACTGTAGGGATCGGCACCGACAGCCGGCGGACCCGCACCCCGGGCGGTCTCTACCGAGGTGGGCCCCTACTCCGGCGGGTACGTGCGGACCGTCCCGCCGTAGACGTCCTCGTCGCTCGCGTCGCCGTCGGGTCCGTCCACGGACCAGCCCCCCGGTCCGCTGCCCAGGGCCACCCGGGTGAACAGCTCGGCGTCGGAGCGCATCGCGGTCACCTCCGCCGCCAGGTCGTCGTCGGTCGGGCTCCGGTCCTCCTGCGCCGCGCGCAGCACGACGCGGCGGACCAGCTCCTTGGCGAAGGAGGCTGTCACGCCCTCGGTCTGCTCGGCGGCCGCGCGCAGCGCCGCCGGGCTCAGAGGCAGCCGGGCCGCGTACAGCTGGAGGAGCCGCAGACGCCCGTCCAGGTCGGGCTTGCCAATCTGCACGGCCAGATCCACCCGACCCGGTCGCTCGGCCAGCGCCCGCTCGAGCAGGTCGGGCCGGTTGGTGGTGAGGACGAAGGCCACGTCGGCGTCGCCGTCCAGACCGTCCAGGGCCTCCAGGGTCTCGAACAGGGCCGCGTTGGTGTCGCCGCCCCGCTCCTCGGCGATCAGGTCGCAGTCCTCCATCACCACGATGGCCGGCTGCGCGGCCCGGGCCAGCCGAGCGGCGTCGGCCAGCAGACCGAGGGTCCGCCCCGACAGCAGCACCACGGTCGTGCCGGGGGTGCGGCTGATCAGGTGCCGGATGACGTGCGTCTTGCCCGTGCCCGGCGGTCCGTAGAGCAGCACCCCCCGTTTGAGGTGCTGACCCGCCGCCAGCAACCGGTCGGCCCGGTCGCCGATGCCGATCACGTGGCTGACGATCCGCTCGAGCTGACCCGGCGGCAGGATGACGTCCTCGGCCCCGACTGCCGGCCGCGGCAGGAAGGTGAGACTGCCGCCCGGCGCGTGGTAGTCGAAGTCGTTGCGCTGGAAGCTCACCACCTGGCCGCGGAGCAGGCTGTCCCGCGACATCAGCGCGCGGACCCGGGTCAGCAGCGCCTCGGCCACCGCGGGCCGGGCTGCCAGCACCTCCAGCGTGTACTGGTCGCGACCGTGCTGACGACTCGGCGTGCGCTGGAGCCAGACCACCGGTTCGTCGTCGACGCGGACCAGCGCCACCCCGAAGCCGACCACCCGGCGGTCGCTGTCCGGTCCGGTGGGCATCCGGACGTAGGAGACCGGTCCCGGCTTGAACCCCCAGTGCACCCGTTCCAGCAGCTCGGAGAACGCGTCGACCTGGGCCTTGAAGGCGCCTCCGCCGACACCGATCAGCTGACCGTCGTGCTCGACGCGGACGGTCTCCAGTGCGAGGTCGACGTCGACGATCTGGTGCGCCGGGAACGACTCCTGGACGGGGTCGACGTCGTCCAGGGACGTCCCCAGGAACTCCGCGACGACGGTCCCCAGCTCGGTCAGCTCGCCACTGCGGTGCCCCCGGGTGGCCATGGCCATCAGGAACCGGTTGAACGTGTGGGCGAACGCGTCGACGTCGGGTTCCATCGGTGCTCCTGGACTCGGGGACTCCAGGCCAGTGTGCCTGCCGTCACCGACATCGCCATGATGCGGGGGTGAGCATGCGCGCCCTCGTCGTCCACGGACCCCGCGACGCCCGGGTCGACGACGTCCCGGTGCCCCGGCCCGGGCCCGGCGAGCTGCTGGTGCGGGTCGAGCGGGCCGGCATCTGCGGCACCGACGTCGAGCTCTTCACCGGGGAGATGGCCTACTACGTCCGCGGCCGGACCCACCACCCGGTGCGTCTCGGGCACGAGTGGACGGGCACCGTGGTCGAGGCCGGCTCGGCGGCGGAGGGGCTGTGGGTGGGGCGGCGCGTGGTCGGCGACACCATGCTGGGCTGCGGTCACTGCGTCGCCTGCCGTGCGGGTCGGCACCACGTCTGCCCCGACCGCCACGAGGTCGGCATCACCGACGGCTGGCCGGGGATGCTGGCCGCGTACGCCACGATCCCGACCCGGTTCGCGCACTACGTCCCCGACGCGGTGGGTCTGGACGCGGCCGCTCTGGTCGAGCCGGGGGCCAACGCGCTGCGCGCGGCGCGGGCCGCGGGAGCCGGCCCCGGCACGCGGGTGCTGATCATGGGGGACGGCACCATCGGGCTGCTCGCCACCCTGTTCGCGGTGGACGCCGGAGCCGAGGTCACGGTGGCCGGGCTCCGCCCCGAGCGGCTGGAGCTGGGGGTGCGTCTCGGTGCGGCGCACGCGGTGACGGCCCACGCGCTGGCCGAGATGCCGCCGGCCCGGTTCGACGCCGTGCTGGACGCCACGTCGGACGCGTCCGCGCCGGAGACCGCCCTGCGCCTGGTCCGTCCCGGTGGGCGGCTGGCGCTGATCGGACTGGCCGCGACCCCCAGCCTGCTCGACACCCGCGACCTGGTGCTGGCCGACGTCACCGCCGTCGGTCTGCTGTCCGCCTCGCCGGCGCTGGCCGACACGCTGCGCGCGTACGCCGGCGGGCTCGACCCGACCCCGATCGTGGCCGAGACCGTCGGGCTGGACCAGGTGCCGGCCCGGTTGGCCGGTCTCGGCGGGACCGGTCCGGGTCCGAAGGTGCTGGTCGACCCCCAGCGCTGACCCGACGCTCAGCCGCGCCGCCGTCGGTACACGGTGGGGGGCATGCCCGCGTACGCCCGGAAGCGGGACGAGAAGTAGAGCGGGTCCCCGAATCCCACCGTGCGGGCGATCTCGGCCACGGTGCGTGGGGTGAGATCGAGCAGCTGCTCGGCCAGCCGCATCCGCTGCCGCTCGAGGTAGCGCATCGGGGAGACCCCGACCTGCGCGGCGAACAGGTGCCCGAACCGCGACGGCGACAGACCGGCCCGGCGGGCCAGCTCGGCCACGGAGATCGGGTCGGCGAGGGAGGCCGCCATCGTCTCCATCGCGTCCAGCACCCGGGGGTCGACCCCACCGGCCCCCGGATCGGAGGTGGTGCACCACAGCAGCGCGGCCTCGACGGCGTTGACCGCGAACATCGTCGCCTGGCGCAGATCGCTGCGGCCGAAGGCGTCGGCGGCCGAGAGCGCCTCGGAGATCCGGCGCCGGGCGTCGCCGGCGGTGCGCACCCGCAGCAGCCCCGGCACCGGTTGCGGCCAGTCCAGCCAGGTCAGCCACTCCGGTCGCGGGTGCACGTGGGCGAACTGCAACGACCAGAGCCGGTCGGCACCGGCGGAAGCCGGTCCGGTGCCGTAGTCGTGGGGCACGCCCGGTCGGATCACCACCACGTCACCGGGCGCGGTGATCAGGTCCGGGTGGCCCGGCACCCCGATCCGGCCGGCGCCGGCCACGGTGTTGAGCAGCAGCCAGTCCTCGGGGCCGGTGGGCCGCCAGACGTCGTAGCGATCGTCGGCGGTGAACGCACCGGCGAGCACCTGGTCGACCGACGGAGCTGGTTGCTGATCACGGGCCACAGCAGGATCTTCCATGTTCTCGACCGCGAGCGCCATGGCCGGGCCGCGATCGCCGGCGAAGAATCGATCCCATGAACCAGCTCGTCACCGAACGCACCGACATCGCCCAGCGCTACGCCGACACCGGAGTGGTGCTGATGCGCCAGCTGCTGACCCCGGCCGAGGTGGACCGGGTCCGCGAGGTCTACACCCGCCAGATCGAGACGGACCGGTCCCTCGGCTTCGACGACGGTCTGCCCGCCGACGACATCCTGTCCCGCTACCCGCGCATCGTGCACCCGCACCGTCGACCCGACTCCGAGGTCGGCGAGATCGCCCTGGAGCTGATGCTGGACGACCGGATCCTCGGGGTGGTCACCGAGCTCATCGGACCGGCGCTGGCCGCCCAGTCGATGTTCTACTTCAAGCCGCCGACCGCCCGCGGCCAGGCGCTGCACCAGGACAACCTCTACCTGCAGGCCCACCCGGAGACCTGCATCGCCGCCTGGATCGCCGTCGACGACTGCGACGCCGACAACGGCGGTCTGGCGGTCGTGCCGGGCTCGCACACCATCCAGGTGATGTGCCCCGAGGAGGCCGATCCGGAGGTGTCGTTCACCTCGATCACCGTCCACGTGCCCGAGGGCATCGAGGTGGTGCAGACGGAGATGAAGGCCGGCGACGTGCTCTTCTTCCACGGCAGCGTGGTGCACGGGTCGCGCCCGAACACCACCACCGACCGGTTCCGTCGCTCGCTGATCTTCCACTACATCCCCGAGACCAGCGTGGAGGTGTCGACCTTCTTCCAGCCGCTGATCACCCCCGACGGTCGGGAGATCACCATCCAGGCCTCGCCCGAGGGCGGTCCGTGCGGTGAGGGCTGGTCCTCCAGCGGCCACTGACCGTCGGGAGCCCGCAGCCCCAGCCGGACGACGCTAGGCAGCTGGTTGCAGCTTGCGCAGACTCCGCCGGATGTGGCTCTTGACGGTGCCCAGCGGCATCTGCAGCCGGGCGGCGATCTGGGCGTGGGTGAGGTCGTCGACCAGAGCGAGCCGGAGGACCCGTCGGGGCGCCTCCGGCAGCTGTGCCAGCTGCGCCTCCAGACCGAGCCGGCCGACGATCTCGGCGATCTCGGTGTCCCCGGCCGGGGCGACTGCTCCGACGAGCTGCTGCTGGAGCTGCACGTCGACCCGCCGACGGCGCGTCCGCAGCTCGAGTGCGTCGACGATCTTGTGCCGGGCGATCCCCATCAGCCACGACGACAGGCCGGCGCGGTCGGGGCGGAACCGGCCGCGGCCCTGCCAGGCGGCGGTGAAGACCTGCTGGAGCACGTCCTCGGCCTCGGCCTCGTCGCCGATCATCCGGCGCGCCACGGTGTAGACCAGGGTCGCGTGCTCGGCGTAGACCACCGCGAACGCGGCTTCGTCACCGGCGCGGAAGCCCTCGATGATGCGGGGGTCGAGCGCCACCGCTCCTCCTCGGTCGTTCGTCACTGGACCGGGTGACTACCCCGAGCTCGCGGACCCAAACACGGACTCTGTCGCGAGGTCGGTTCACCAGCAGCGTCCATCCCGCCGCCACCGGTCCCCGAGCGCTCCCTCACTGGGCGTACAGCTGCAGCTCACTGCCGAACCGGTCCGCGACCTGGACCAGCCGGTCGAGATCGGGGTCCCGCAGGATGATCATGCCGTCGGAGATCAGGGTGGCCCGCCAGTCACGGCGGTGGGCACCGACCGGCAGCAGGTCCAGCACGCAGATGCTGTCGCCGTGCTCGGACAGCAGCTGCTCCAGCCCCTCCACGTGGCTGATCCGCCCCGATCCCCTGGCCCGCTTGAAGATGCTCACCGCGTTGTAGGGCCGGGCGACCGGGGCGGCGTGGCCGGTGATCACCGCGGCAGCCCAGGTCCGGAACAGGTC
>JBMDXL010000373.1:0-2872 GCA_048594465.1 Microlunatus sp.
CGTCGAAGTTGAGCGTGGCGTGGGTCAGGTGCAGGGCGCATCCGGACCGGCGGGCGACCATGATCATCTCCGCGTACGCGGTCAGCGCCCCGGCCCCGTACGACCGGTGGTGCGGTGCGTAGTAGCCACCCAGCGCAGCCACCACCCGACAGAGCTCGACCAGCTCCTCGGTGTCGGCGTACATCCCGGGCGGGTAGGTCAATCCGCTGCTCAACCCGACCGCACCGTCCAGCAGACCCTGCCGGACGACCGCGGCCATCGCGGACCGTTCCGCCGCGGTGGCCGGCCGGTCCTGTTGACCCACCACCTGCAGCCGCACGGTGCCCTGCGGCACCAGATACGCAGCGTGACAGGCGATCCCGGTGTCCAGCGCGTCCAGGTAGTCGGCCACCCGTGGCCAGCCGAGGGAGATCGCGGGATCGCCGTTCCAGCCGGCCAGCTGGCGCCGCAGCACCGCGGCGGTGGCCGCGTCGGCCGGCGCGTACGACAGGCCGTCCTGGCCGAGCACCTCGCAGGTGACGCCCTGGCTGATCTTGGCCAGATGATCATGGTCGACCAGCAACGCCACGTCGGAGTGGGCGTGCAGGTCGATGAAGCCCGGTGCGAGCACTCGACCGTCCGCCGGGATCTCGCGCCGGGCCGGCCCACCGGCGCCGACCGGGTCGATGCCAGTGATCCGGTCGCCGGTGACCGTCACGTCCGCCGGGCGGCCCGGAGCGCCGCTGCCGTCGACGACCAGGGCGTCGGTGATCACCAGGTCGGCCACCACGGCGGTCCCTCCTCCACGTCCTCGATCACGGGTCTCATCGCGACCGGGGTCAGAAGTGCGTGCGGATCAGGTCGACGACGGTCGGGTCGGCAGCGTCGGGGTCGTCGACCACCGCGATCAGCTGCCACTTGTCGAACGCGGTGCACGGATGGGAGACGCCGAGCCGCAGCTCGTCCCCGATCCGCACCGGCGCGGGAACGGTCGGATCCCAGCGCAGGAAAGCGTGCTGGTCGTTCAGGGCGGTGACGGTCACCCCCGCCAGTCGGGCCGGCGGCTCGTCCGGGTGCCGCGGGCGGCGCAGCTGGACCTCCGGCAGCCCCAGGTCGTAGGGCAGGTCCCGTTTGCCGGCATCGAGCAGGGCCAGACCCGGCTCGGGTTGACTGCTCACCCGCACCCAGCCGTGGAGCGCGCTGACCAGTCCCGGTCCGGCGGTCCGCGGGTGCTCCCCGAGCGGGCTCAGGTGGCGGTAGTGACCGTCGTCGTGGGTGAGGTACGCCCCGGACCGCAGCACCACCCGCGCCCCGCCGGTGGTGAGCGGACCGAGGACCTCGGCCACGTCGTCGAAGTAGGCGCTGCCCCCGGCGGTCACGATCGGCACGAGCCCGGACGGGTACCACCCGGCCGCGGCGATCCGCTCGTGCAGCTGCCGCATCGCAGTCAGGAAGCCACGCACCCCGGCCAGGCTGGTCGGATCGCTGTCGGTGGCCAGGGCAGCCTCGTAGCCGCCCACGCCGGCCAGGCGCAGATGTGGTGCCTCGGCGCTGACCCGAGCCACGTCGATCGCCGTGGCGAGGTCCCGCGCGCCGGTCCGACCGCCGGGTCCGCCGAGCTCGACCAGCACGTCCAGCGGTCGGTACCGGTCGCCGAGCTCGGGCACGTACGCCGCCAGCGCCTCCTCCATGATCGCCACGGTGGCCACGTCGTCGGCCCAGCAGATCACCTGCGCGGCCGGGTCGCCGGCCAGCTGGTCGGCGATCCAGCGCAGCGTCAGGGGCGAGATGATCGCGTTCGCGATCAGCACCCGCGACACCCCGTACGCCCGGGCCACCGCCAGCTGGGGCAGGTTGGCCAGCGTGATCGCCCAGGCCCCCGCGGCCAGCTGGTCGGCCCACAACCGCGGCGCCATCGTGGTCTTGCCGTGCGGGGCCAGGTCCAGACCCCGCTCGGCGCACCACCGCGCCAGGGTGGCCGCGTTCTGCCGCAGGGCCGGTGCGGACAGCGTCAGCAGCGGGGTCGGGAACCGGCTGAGGGGCAGCCGCAGCGCGGTCACCTCGGCGGGGGTCCTCCCCCAGAGCTCGGGCGGGAAGCCCTTGTCAGCCCAGCTCACCGGCCGGGCGTCCAGCGCCGTCAGAGCGGAGTCGGCGATCACAGCGGGATCGGGTTCGGGCATGCGCACCTCCGCCCGGCAGACTACGCACACCGCCGGACCCCGGCCCGCTCGCTCACCGACCGACGGGACTCCTCGAGGGTCCGGGCACCGATCCGCCGACGAAGGAGCACCCGTGACGTCCAGCCCGAAGACCGCGATCAGCACCAGCGACGCCCCGGCCCCGGCGCCGGTGTTCTCCCAGGGGGTGCGCCGCGGCCCGATCCTGCAGGTCTCCGGTCAGGGTCCGGTCGACCCCGCGTCGGGTGACTACCTGCACCCGGGTGACGTCGCCGGCCAGACCACCCGCACCCTGGCCAACGTCGAGGCGGTGCTGACCGCGGGCGGCGCGTCGTTCGAGGACGTGATCATGCTCCGGGTCTACCTGACCACCCGGGACGACTTCGCGGCGATGAACGAGGCGTACGGCGCCTTCCTGACCGGACGCTGCGCGGTGCTGCCGGCCCGCACCACGGTGTTCGTGGGGCTGCCGCGGGCGGAGATGCTGGTGGAGATCGACGCCCTGGCCGTGCTGGCCGACTGACCGTCAGCCGGCCCCGGTGCCGGTCTCGGTCAACGCGCCGGTCCCGGCGATCGGCCTCCGTGGTGGATCAGGTGTTACGCCAGCGCATCCTCGACCCCTAGGTACGGGTGAGACAGAGCATGCGCACCGACGGACTCGTCCGCAGCGCCCGAACCGAGGAGCCTGATGACCCCCACGAACCACGACCACGCCG
>JBMDXL010000374.1:0-3197 GCA_048594465.1 Microlunatus sp.
AAACGCACGCCGGGGCGGCGCCGCCGGAGGTGGTCAGCGCGCAGCCGGCCGGGGCTCGCGGGCGGCGGGGGCGCAGAGGCCGGCCAGCACGGCCAGCACACCGACCACCCAGAAGGCGTTCAGCAGACCGACCTGCTCGCCCAGCACCCCGATCAGCGGAGGTCCGATGAGGAAGGCGAAGTAGCCGATGGTGGCCACCGCGGCCACGCTGGCGGTCGCCGTCCGCGGATCGTCGGCGGCGGCCGACATGCCGACCGGGAAGCCGAGCGAGGCACCCAGACCCCAGAGCACCGCGCCGACCGCGGCCACCCCGACGTTCGGACCGAGGATGACCAGCAGCAGGCCGGCCACCGCCAGCACCGCCGTCCCGCGCAGCACGGGGATCCGACCGAAGCGGTCGAGGACCTTGCCGCCCAGCAGCCGGCCGATCGTCATGGCGGTGACGAAGACGCCGAACATGGCCGCGCCACCGGCGTTGGTCACGCCGTAGCCGTCCACCATGGACAGACTGAGCCAGTCGTTGGCGGAGCCCTCGGCGAAGGCCATGCCCAGCACGATGACGCCGATCAGCAGGATCCGCGGATCCCGCCAGACCGCCAGCCGCGACCGCCAGCCGTCGGGGGCGGGGGTGTCGGACAGCGGGTCGGCCATCGTGTCCACGCCGACCGCACCGGGCTCGGCCGCCGTCGGCTCGTCGACGTGCTCGGCGGGCTGCAGGGACCGGACGGAGACCTGCGTCGCCACCAGACCGAGCAGACCCACCCCGACCAGGTGCACTCCGATGGGCACCCCGAGGTGCTCCATCAACGCCCCGAGGCCGGCCCCGATCATGGTGCCCACGCTGAACAGCGCGTGGAAGACCGGCATCAGCGTCCGGCCGATCCGGCGCTCGTTGGCGGCGCCGCTGAGGTTCATGGCCACGTCGCAGATCGAGTAGCCCACGCCGAAGATCATCAGGGCCAGGAACAAGATCACCAGCTGCGGGGCGACCTCGGCCAGCACCCCGATCAGCACCATCCCCGCCGAGGCCATCGACAGGCAGATGAGCAGCGTCCGGCTGGCGGTCAGCCGGGCGACCACGTGGCTGGAGGCGAACAGCCCGAGCACCGAGCCGGCGGCCAGACCGAAGATCAGCAGACCCATCTGGCTGGTCGAGGCGCCCAGGATGTCGCGGACGGTCGGCACCCGGGAGGCCCAGCTGGCGAACAGGAAACCGCACAGCCAGAAGATCACGAAGACGGCGTTGCGCCAGCGCCGCAGCACCGGGTCCGTCGCGGTCCGACCCTCGTCGGGTGCGGAGCTCATCCGACCAGCTGCTCGGCCTTGCGCGCGATCGCCAGCTCCTCGTCGGTGGGCACGACCATGATCGTCACGGGCGAGTCGTCGGTGGAGACGACCCGGGCCGAGCGGGACCGCTCGGTGTTGCGGTCGGCGTCGAGGACCAGCCCGAAGTGCTGCAGGTCCGCGGTCGCACCCGCGCGGACCCGGGCGTTGTTCTCTCCGACCCCGGCGGTGAAGACGACGGCGTCGAGGCGGCCGAGCGCGAACGCGTACGCGCCGAGGTAGATCCGCAGCCGGTGGACGTACACGTCGAAGGCCCGACGGGCCGTTTCGTCGCCGGCGTCGATCCGGCTGTCCAGGACCCGGAAGTCGTTGTCCCCGCACAGGCCCTTGAGCCCGGACCGCTTGTTCAGCAGGGCGTCGATCTCGGCCAGGGACAGCCCGGCGGCGTCGTGCAGGTACGGGTAGATGCTGGGGTCGATGTCGCCGGACCGGGTGCCCATCACCAGCCCCTGCAACGGGGTCAGACCCATCGACGTCTCGATCGCCGCACCGTCGCGGACGGCCGAGACCGAGGCGCCGTTGCCCAGGTGGAAGACGATCACCCGGAAGTCGTCGGTCGACCGGCCGAGCTCCTCGGCCGCCCGCTGCGAGACGTACTCGTGCGAGGTGCCGTGGAAGCCGTACTTCTTGATCGCGTGCTGCTCGGCCAGCTCGGCCGGGATCGCGTACGTGCTCGCCGCCGCCGGCAGACCGGCGAAGAAGGCGGTGTCGAAGACCGCGACGTGCGGCACGGCGAACCGTTCGCGGGCCGCCCGCAGACCGGCCAGGGCGGCCGGGTTGTGCAGCGGAGCCAGCGGGGACAGCTTCTCGATCTCCGCCAGCAGGTCGTCGTCGACGACCACCGGGTCGCTGAACCGCGATCCGCCGTGCACGACCCGGTGCCCGACGGCGGTGATGCCGACCTCGTCCAGATCGGGTCCGTGGGCGGCGAACTGGTCCCGCAGCAGCGTCAGCGCGACCCCGTGGTCGGCGACCGCCCCGGTCTCGGTCCACGACTCCTCGCCCGCGTGGTGCGTGATCCGACCCGAGGACTCGCCGATCTGCTCGACCAGGCCGGAGGCCAGCACCTCGGCGGTGCCGGGGACGACCAGCTGGTACTTCAGCGACGACGATCCCGAGTTGATCACCAGCACCGGACCGCCGGTGTTCCCGCTCACGCGTCGGTCCCGGCGGAGTCGTTGCCTGCGGCCTGGACCGCGGTGATGGCCACGGTGTTCACGATGTCGTCCACCAGCGCTCCTCGGGAGAGGTCGTTCACGGGTTTGCGGAGACCCTGCAGCACCGGGCCGATGGCCACGGCGTGGGCGCTGCGCTGCACCGCCTTGTAGGTGTTGTTGCCGGTGTTCAGGTCCGGGAAGATGAACACCGTGGCCCGCCCGGCCACGGCCGAGTCCGGCAGCTTGGTCCGGGCGACGTCGGCGTCGACGGCGGCGTCGTACTGGATCGGGCCCTCCAGCGGCAGGTCGGGGCGGCGCTCGGCGACCAGCGCGGTGGCCGCGCGCACCTTCTCCACGTCGGCGCCGGAACCCGAGGACCCGGTGGAGTAGGAGAGCATCGCCACCCGCGGGTCGATCCCGAACTGGTCGGCGGTCTCGGCCGAGGACGCCGCGATGTCGGCCAGCTGCTCGGCGGTCGGGTCGGGGACCACGGCGCAGTCGCCGTAGACCAGCACCCGGTCGGCCAGGCACATCAGGAAGACGCTGGAGACGGTGGCCACCCCTGGCTTGGTCTTGACGAACTCCAGGGCCGGCCGGATCGTGTGCGCGGTGGTGTTGACCGCGCCGGAGACCATCCCGTCGGCCAGTCCGAGGTGGACCATCATGGTGCCGAAGTACGAGACGTCGGTGACGACC
>JBMDXL010000375.1:0-6905 GCA_048594465.1 Microlunatus sp.
TGGCCGCCGCGATGCTGCTCGGCCGGTTCATCCCGATGGTCCTGGTCATCGCCCTGGCCGGACGGCTCGCCCGCAGCACGCCCGTGCCGGCCTCCAGCGGAACCCTGCCCACCCACACCCCGCTCTTCATCTCCCTGCTCATCGGAGTCATCGTGCTCGTCAGTGGTCTCACCTTCTTCCCGGCTCTGGCCCTGGGACCGATCGCGGAGGCGCTCTCGTGACCGCCGACCGCTCGTCTGGTGCCGGCTCCGCGGCGCTGAGCTGGGCCCAGGTCCGCGCCGCCCTGCCCGGGGCCGTCCGCAAGCTGGACCCACGGCACCTGTGGCACACCCCGGTGATGTTCGTGGTCTGGGTCGGCTCGGTGGTCACCACCGTCAGCGCCGTCGTCCAGCCGACCACGCTCGGGGTCTCGGTCGCGATCTGGCTGTGGCTGACCGTGGTGTTCGGCAACCTGGCCGAGGCCGTGGCCGAGGGCCGCGGCAAGGCGCAGGCCGACACGCTGCGCAAGGCGCGGACCGAGACCGAGGCCCGGTTGCTGACCGACGACGGCTCGGTCGCCGTCGTGCCCAGCAGCCACCTGCGCCCCGGTGACCGGGTGCTGGTCAGCGCCGGCCAGATCATCCCCGGCGACGGGGACGTGGTGGCCGGGGTGGCCAGCGTCGACGAGTCCGCCATCACGGGCGAGTCGGCGCCGGTCATCCGGGAGGCCGGTGGGGACCGGTGCGCGGTGACCGGCGGCACCACCGTGCTGTCCGACGAGATCACCGTCAAGATCACCGCCGCCCCCGGGGAGTCCTTCCTCGACAAGATGATCGCCCTGGTCGAGGGCTCGTCGCGACGCAAGACCCCGAACGAGGTCGCGTTGTCGATCCTGCTGTCGTCGCTGACCATCATCTTCCTGCTGGCGGTGGCCACCCTGGCGCCGATCGCGGCGTACGCCGGCGCGAAGCCGTCGCCGATCATCCTGGTCGCCCTGCTGGTCTGCCTGATCCCGACCACCATCGGCGCCCTGCTCAGCGCCATCGGCATCGCCGGCATGGACCGGCTGGTGCGGGCGAACGTGATCGCCCTGTCCGGCCGCTCGGTGGAGGCGGCCGGCGACATCGCCACCCTGCTGCTGGACAAGACGGGCACGATCACCCTGGGCAACCGGCGGGCGTCGGCGTTCCTGCCCGCCCCCGGGGTGTCCCCGGAGGTGCTGCGGGACGCCGCCCGGCTGTCCAGCCTGGCCGACCTGACACCGGAGGGTCGCTCCATCGTCGAGCTCGCCGTGGCCGAGGGCTCCGTGGACGAACCCGCCCCGGCCGGCAGCGAGATCGTCGAGTTCACCGCCCAGACGCGGATGTCGGGGGTCGATCTCGGCGGTACCGACCGGCAGATCCGCAAGGGCGCCTCCGGCGCCGTCACCGGCTGGCTGGAGACCGACCTGGGGCCGGTGGCCGACACGGTGGAGGAGATCGCCGCCTCCGGTGGCACCCCGCTGGTGGTGGCCGAGCGGTCGGCGGCGACCGGACGGGTGCTGGGCGTGGTCCACCTCAAGGACGTGGTGAAGCCCGGTATCTCTGAGCGCTTCGCCCAGCTGCGGGCGATGGGCATCCGTACGGTGATGATCACCGGTGACAACGCCTCCACCGCCCGGGCCATCGCCGCCGAGGCCGGGGTGGACGACTTCCTGGCCGAGGCCACACCGGAGGACAAGCTGCGGCTGATCAAGGCCGAGCAGTCCGGCGGCCGGATGGTGGCGATGACCGGCGACGGCACCAACGACGCCCCGGCGCTGGCCGCCGCCGACGTCGGGGTGGCCATGAACACCGGGACGTCGGCGGCCAAGGAGGCCGGCAACATGATCGACCTGGACTCCGACCCGACCAAGCTGATCGACGTGGTGGAGATCGGCAAGCAGCTGCTGATCACCCGCGGGGCGCTGACCACCTTCTCGGTGGCCAACGACATCGCCAAGTACTTCGCGATCATCCCGGCGCTGTTCCTGACCACCTACCCCGGGCTGGCGGCGCTCAACGTGATGCGGCTGCACTCGCCGGAGTCGGCCATCTTGTCCGCGGTGATCTTCAACGCGCTGATCATCGTCGCGCTCATCCCGTTGGCCATGCGCGGGGTCCGCTACCGCCCGGTCAGCGCCTCGCGGCTGCTGCGGCGCAATCTGACGATCTACGGGGTGGGCGGCATCATCGCCCCGTTCATCGGCATCAAGATCATCGATCTCGTCCTCGTCGGCGTCGGCACCCTGGTGCCCGCGCTGGCCCTCTAGGAAGGCGTCATGCCCGAATCCGTACGACAGCTGCTCACGGCACTGAAGACCGTGGTCGTCCTCACCGTCGTCCTCGGTGTGCTCTACCCCCTGCTGGTGCTCGGCGTCGGCCGGTTGGGCCTGGCGCACCAGGCGGACGGTTCCTCGATCACCGTCGACGGGCGGGTGGCCGGCTCGTCGCTGATCGGCCAGCGCTTCGACGGCGACCAGTGGTTCCAGCCCCGACCGTCGGCCGGGGACTACGACGCCCAGGCCAGCGGGGGCAGCAACGCCGGACCGAACGACCCCGAGCTGCTCGCCACCGTCGCCGAGCGGCGGGCCGTCATCGCCCGGCGCGACGGGGTGCCTCCCGCCGCAGTCCCGGCCGATGCGGTCACCGCCTCCGGCTCGGGACTGGACCCCCACGTCAGCCCGGCGTACGCGGAGCTCCAGGTCGAGCGCGTGGCGCGGGTGCGGGGCCTCCCGGTCGACCGCGTACGCCAGCTGGTGCAGCAGCACACCACCGGGCGGACGCTCGGGTTCCTGGGTGAGCCGCGGGTGAACGTGGTCGAGCTGAACCTGGCTCTCCAGGGACTGCGGTGATCGATGCAGACTGAGTCCATGGAGCGCGGCGCGTTGCGGGTCTACCTCGGGGCGGCCCCGGGCGTCGGCAAGACGTACGCCATGCTCGCGGAGGGTCTGCGGCGGGCCGAGCGGGGCACCGACGTGGTGATCGCCTTCGTGGAGACCCACGGACGGGCCCGGACCGAGGCCGCCATCGGCGGGCTGGAGGTGCTGCCGCGGCGGCAGGTCGACCACGGTGGGTTGCTGGTGGGCGAGCTGGACCTGGCCGCGGTGCTGGCCCGCCGGCCCGAGGTCGCCCTGGTCGACGAGCTGGCCCACACCATCGCCGGGCCCCCGACGGACGGTCACACCAAGCGCTGGCAGGACGTGGAGGCGCTGCTGGCCGCCGGGATCGACGTGATCACCACCGTGAACATCCAGCACCTGGAGTCCCTCAACGACGTGGTCGCCTCCATCACCGGCATCCGGCAGCGGGAGACCGTGCCGGACGAGGTCGTACGCGCAGCCGACACGATCGAGCTGGTCGACATGAGCCCGCAGGCCCTGCGCCGGCGGATGGCGCACGGCAACGTCTACGCCCCGGACAAGATCGACGCGGCCCTGGCCAACTACTTCCGCGAGGGCAACCTGGGAGCCCTGCGCGAGCTCGCCCTGCTGTGGTTGGCCGATCGCGTCGACGCGGGTCTGGAGCAGTACCGGGGTCAGCACCGCATCGACGGCAGCTGGCCGACCCGCGAGCGGGTGGTGGTCGGGGTGTCGGGCGGCCCCGAGTCGCTGGCTCTGATGCGCCGCGCGGCCCGGATCGCCTCCCGGACCGCCGGCGGGGAGTGGGTCGCGGTCTACGTGAGCCGGCGGGACGGTCTGACCGGGGTGCCGCCGGACGCGCTGGAGCGGCTGCGGGTGGCCGCGGGCGAGATGGGCGGCGGCTTCCAGGCCGTGGTCGCGCACGACTCCGCCGACGGTCTGCTGGACGTGGCCCGCGGGCTCAACGCCAGCCAGGTGCTGATCGGGGCCAGCCGGCGCGGCCGGCTGTCCACCGTGCTCCGGCCTGGGGTGGGCGAGGAGGTGATCGCGCGCTCCGGCGAGATCGACGTGCACGTGGTCACCCACGACTACGCCCGCCGGGCCGGCCGGGACCGGGCCCGCCGACGGACCCTGAGCCGCGCCCGGCTGGTCACCGGCTACCTGGTCGCGGTGCTCGGCACCGCGCTGCTCGCCCTCGGTCTCTACCTGACCCCCGACCTGCACGGTCTACCGACCGAGTCGCTGCTGATGCTCACCATGGTCGTGGTCACCGCCCTGGTCGGTGGACTCTGGCCGGCGGTGCTGGCGGCCCTGCTGGCCAGCGTGGCCCTCAACTTCCTCTTCGTGCCGCCGACCCGCACCCTCACCATCGCCGACCCGGAGAACGCCTTCGCGATCCTGGTGTTCGTGCTGGTCGGGGTCGCCGTGGCCAGCGTGGTCGACCGGTCGGCCCGGCGGACCACCGAGGCCGTCCGCGCCCGGGCCGAGGCCAACGCGCTGGCCGTGCTGGCCCACAGCCTGCTGCACTCCGGGGACGACCGGGTCGAGCTGCTGCGGCAGGCCGGCGAGGTGCTGGGGATGACGGGAGCGGCCCTGGTCGACGGGTCCACCGGCGAGGCCGTGGCGGTCTGGGGCGACCCGCCGACCGGCCCGTCCGACACCGAGAACGGGACCCGCGTCGAGGTGGGTTCCGGGCTGCGGCTGCTGCTGCGCGGCCGGTCCCTGGAGGCGTCGGACCAGAGCCTGCTGACCGCGTACGCGGCCCACTTCGCCGTGCTGGAGGAGCGGCGGCGGGCCCGGGCGGACGCCGAACGGACCCAGGAGCTGGCCGAGGGGAACCGCACCAAGACCGCCCTGCTGGCCGCCGTGTCGCACGACCTGCGGACCCCGCTGGCCGCCATCAAGGCCGCGTCCTCCAGTCTGCGCAACACCGCCATCGCCTGGTCGCCCGACGACCGGGAGGAGCTGCTGGCCACCGTGGAGGAGTCGGCCGACCGGCTGGACGCCCTGGTCGCCAACCTGCTGGACATGAGCCGGCTGCAGACCGGCAGCATCACCTCCCTCAGCGCGGAGACCGATCTGGCCTCGGTGGCCGAGTGGACGCTGCGCGGCATCCCGGGGGCGGAGCAGATCACCGTGATCGCGCCGGATGAGCTGCCGCCCGTGACCGCCGACCCGGGGCTGCTGGAGCGGGTGATCGCCAACGTGGTGGAGAACGCGCTCAAGCACACCGACGCCGCCTCGGTGGCCGTGTCGGTGTCGGCGTGGACCAGCGCGGACACCGGACCGCGGGTCAGCCTCCGGGTGGTGGATCGCGGACCCGGCGTGCCGGCCGAGGCCCTGGAGCGCATCTTCGAGCCCTTCCAGCGGGTGGGCGACGTGCCGGCCGGGGACGGCGTCGGACTGGGTCTGGCGGTCGCCCGTGGTCTGATGGAGGCCATGGGGGGCACGCTCACGGCGGAGGAGACCCCCGGTGTCGGACTGACCCTGTTGATCGACCTGCCGGCCGTCGTGAGGGCTGCGCCGTGACGACGATCCTGGTGGTGGACGACGACCCGGCGATCGTCCGGACGCTGGCGATCAACCTCCGGGCCCGCGACTACCGGGTGCACGTGGCCCACGACGGACGGACGGCGTTGACCGTGGTCGCCGAGGAGTCACCCGACCTGGTGCTGTTGGATCTCGGGCTGCCCGACCTCGACGGGGTCGGCGTGCTGCGCCGGCTGCGGGCGACCAGTGCCGTGCCGGTGATCGTGCTGTCCGCGCGACACTCCTCCGACGACAAGGTGGAGGCCCTGGACCTCGGGGCCAACGACTACGTGACCAAGCCGTTCGGGGTGGAGGAGCTGATGGCGCGGATCCGTGCCGCGCTGCGGCAGGTGCCGGCCGGCCCGGTGGCCGAGGGACGCGTGGTGACCACCCCCACGCTGCGGCTCGATCTCGGCGAGCACGTCGCCGAGCTCAACGGGGTGGCCGTGCACCTGACGCCCACGGAGTGGCGGATGGTCGACACCCTGACCCGGCGACCCGGGGCGCTGGTCCGGCAGGGCGACCTGCTTCGCGAGGTGTGGGGTCCGAGCTACGACACGGAGAGCAACTACCTGCGGGTGTTCATGGCGCAGCTGCGCCGCAAGCTCGAGGTGGAACCGAGCCGGCCGCGACACTTCCTGACCGAACCCGGTGTCGGGCACCGGTTCGTCCCCTGAGCGGCCTGACCGAGATCTGACCCGGGCGGACCGGGGTGGGTCGGGAGTCGTCTGGTCAGCCGAGAGCTGTGTAGTCCAGCTCGGCGAAGTCGGCCACCTCGGTCTGCCACCGGTCGCGGACGAACGCGACGTGCACGGGGTGCTCGTTGTAGCCGCCGTAGGCCTGGTCATCGGCGAACCGCATGGAGAACGCGTACGTGAAGTCGCTCTTGGGGCTCACCTGGCGAAGCTGTCGGAACTCCTGCACCCCGGGGATGTCGGCGAGGGCGAGGGCGGCGGCCAGGAAGTCGTGCTCGGCCGCCGACCCGACCGGGTGGTGCAGCCGGAACGCCACGGTGTGCTGGATCTCGGTGCTCATGCCCGGACGATAGCCCGGTGGCGTCCGTCGCCTAACGGTCGTTCAGCATCTGGGTCGGCGCGCCACGTAAGGTCGGCGGCATGCGAGGACCGACCGTCGGAGTGCTGACCGGTCTGACGCTGCTGGTCGTGGCCTGCGGTCAGATCCCGTCCGGTTCGGGCGGCTCGGGGACGTCGGCGACGCCCGCGCCGCGGGCCTCGTCCGCGCCCGGGTCCGCCGTACCCGGGACCACGTCGCCGGGATCCACCACCTCGGCTGCTCCGTCGGGGTCATAGTCGGTCGTGCCGCGCTCCGGGAGGCCGACCACAGTGGCACCCCGCCCCTCGCCGAGCGCGATCGAAGCCCTCTGCGCGGCCGTGCCGGCTCGGCTGTCGCTGCGGGGCGACTCGGGCCGGGCCTTCGCCTTCGCGCCGCTGGACGATCCCGGCGACGTGGCGCTGGAAGGTCGCGTGTCCGGCTCGGAGGCGTGGTCGACCTCCAAGGT
>JBMDXL010000376.1:0-4688 GCA_048594465.1 Microlunatus sp.
GGGCGGAAGGACGCGTGGTCGAAGCCGTTGGGGATCAGCACCGGGTCCCGGCCGAGGTGCCTCACGACCACGTCGCGGGCCGGTTCGGACACCGCGATCCCCGCGTCGACCTTCTCGATCAGGCCCCGGAGGGCGTCCCCGGCGAGCTGCATGGTCCGGGAGCGTGGGGTGGCGGTGTGGTAGGTCGCCACCACGGGCACCTGCGCGTGGCGCAGGGCCAGCAACGAGATCGACGGGGTGATCGGCTCGTGCAGGTGGACGAGGTCGACGTCACCGTCCCGCAACCAGCGGCGGACCCGGCTCGCCGTCACCGGTCCGAAGCTGACCCGGGCCACCGACCCGTTGTACGGCACCGGCAGCGCCGGTCCGGCCGAGGTGAAGTCCAGCCCCGGCTCGAGGGTGGGGAGGTCCCCCGGGGCCAGCACGGCCGGGTCGTGGCCGAGCGCGCGCAGCGCCCGGGCCAGGCCGAGCACGTGGTTCTGCACCCCACCCGGCCGGTCGAGGGAGTAGGGGCAGACCAGTCCGATCCGCAGCGGCCTCACGGACCGATCTCCGGGCGGGCGAAGAACCGCTGCAGCATCGGCCAGTCCTGCGGCTGACGGGCGATGGTGCCGGCGAAGTGGTCGGCGGTCTGCTGCACCATCGACCGCAGCCCCTCGGCCCCGGCGGCGGGCCGGATCTCCGGACCGAGGTGGATGACCATCCGGGTCGGGTCCACGAACTGGCAGACCCCGGGGATCAGGGCCGCGCCGGTGCGCCGGGCCAGCAGGGCCGGACCGGCCGGCATCCGGACCGGGTGACCGAGCCAGTCGACGGTCACCCCGCTCCGGGACAGGTCGCGGTCCCCGATCAGGCAGACCGTCCGGCCCCGGTCCAGCGCGTCGGCCAACCGGCGCAGCACGTCCGGTTCGGTGTGACCGATCGGCTCCATCCCCAGTCCGCGCCGGAAGGCGAGGAAGTCGGCGTACGCGTCGGGGTCCAGCACCTCCACCACGGTGGTGACCGGGAACCCGCTCAGGCAGGCCCACGCCCCGGCGAGGTCCCAGTTGCCGCTGTGCGGCAGCACCACGATCGCGCCGGACTCGGCCTGTCGGCGACGGAGCCGCGGCGCCTCGGGCACGTGCACCCGGGAGACGATCTCGTCCGGTCGCCAGCGCGGCAGGGCCAGCACCTCGGTCAGCGTCCGCAGGTAGGACCGCAGCGCCGCCGCCACCAGCCCGTCGTCGGCCGGCCGACCGGCGGCCAGGCTCAGGTTGTGGCGCAGGTTCTGCAGGTGCGGGCCGTGCGTCCGTGCGGCCAGCCGCGACCCGAGAGCGATCGGTCCCCGCAGCACCGCGGGTGGCACGGCACCCAGCGAGGTCCAGCCGGCCCGGTAGATCCCGCGCACGGCCCGGTCCCGCCAGGTCACGCGGGCGCCTTGGCCTGCCGGTAGACGGAGCGGCTGCGCTGGGCGACGGTGACCAGACCGGCCACGGCCAGGAAGACGACGGCGATCTCCAGCACGTACGGCACGCCGAAGCCGGCCAGCAGCGCGCCGGCCAGGATGATCAGCAGCCGGTCGGCCCGGGCCGCGATGCCGCCGCTGGCCTGGAACCCGAGGCTCTCGGCCCGGGCGCGCACGTACGAGGTCAGCTGTCCAAGGATCAGCGCGGCCAGGGTGAAGCCGGCCCACACCGGCTGCTGCTGGCCGTACGCGAAGTAGAGCAGCAGACCGCCGAAGACGGCCCCGTCGCCGAGCCGGTCCAGGCTGGAGTCGAGGAACGCACCCCACGAGGAGGCCGAGTCGCTCAGCTTGGCCATCAGACCGTCCAGCATGTCGGCGAGCACGAAGAACGTGATGATCAGCGTGCCCTGCCACAGCCAGCCCAGCGGATAGCAGATCAGCGCGCCCAGCATCACCCCGAGGGTGCCGATGGCGGTGACCGCGTCCGGGGAGACGCCGCGTCGGTTGAGGAAGACGGCCAGCGGCGTGAGGAGACGCGAGGCCGCGGCCCGGAAACGCTCCAGCATCAGGCCGCCGCGGTCCAGGCTGCGTGCAGCAGCTCCCAGGCCTGCTCGAGCAGCTGCGGCACCGCCTTGGTCTGGGCCACGACGGGCAGGAAGTTCGCGTCCCCGCTCCAGCGCGGCACCACGTGCTGGTGCAGGTGGGCGGCGATCCCGGCCCCGGCCACCGCGCCCTGGTTCACCCCGAGGTTGAACCCGTCCGGCCCGCTGACCCCGCGGGTGACCCGCATGGCCTGCTGGGTCAGCGCGCCGATCTCGGCCAGCTCGTCGGTGGTCACATCGGTCAGGTCGGCGACGTGGCGGTAGGGGCAGACCAGCAGGTGCCCGGGCGCGTACGGGTAGAGGTTGAGGACCACGTACGCCAGCTCGCCCCGGTGCACGATCAGCGCGTCCCGGTCGCTGCGGGCGGGGATGGTGCAGAACGGGCAGTCCCGGGCCGCGGACGTGGCCGGCTTGTCCTGCCCGCCGATGTAGACCATCCGGTGCGGGGTCCAGAGGCGCTGGAACGGGTCCGGCACCCCAGGGCGGTCCCCCGGGTCCTCCATCTCCACCATCCGCGCGCTCTCAGACCTGGACGCGGTCGCGGATGGCGGTGGTGATGAGGGAGACCGCCTCGTCCACCGGCACGCCGTTCTGCTGCCGGCCGTCGCGGAAGCGGAAGGAGACCGCGCCCGCCTCGGCGTCCTCGCCACCCGCGATCAGCATGAACGGCACCTTGGCCTGCTGGGCGGTCCGGATCTTCTTCTGCATCCGGTCGTCGGAGGTGTCGATCTCGATCCGCACCCCCTCGGCCCGCAGCTTCTCGGCCACCTCGCCGAGGTAGTCGTTGTAGTCCGCGGCGACCGGGATGCCGACCACCTGGACCGGCGCCAACCAGGGCGGGAAGACCCCGGCGTAGTGCTCGGTGAGCACCCCGACGAACCGCTCGATCGACCCGAACAGGGCGCGGTGGATCATCACCGGGCGCTGTCGGGTGCCGTCGGAGCCGGTGAACTCGAGCCCGAACCGCTCCGGCAGCATCAGGTCGACCTGGATGGTCGACAGCTGCCAGGTGCGTCCGATGGCGTCGCGGGCCTGGACGGAGATCTTGGGGGCGTAGAACGCAGCCCCACCGGGGTCGAGGACGAGATCCAGCCCGGACGCCGCGGCCGCCTGCTCGAGGGCGGCGGTGGCCCGCTCCCACTCCTCGTCGCTGCCGATCGACTTGTCCGGGTCCCGGGTGGACAGTTCCAGGTAGAAGTCGTCCAGCCCGTAGTCGGCCAGCAGGTCCAGCACGAACCGGAGCAGCGACGTCAGCTCGTCGGCCATCTGGTCCTCGGTGCAGAAGATGTGCGCGTCGTCCTGCGTCATCCCCCGGACCCGGGTCAGACCGTGCACCACGCCCGACATCTCGTAGCGGTAGACCGACCCGAACTCGAACAGCCGCAGCGGCAGCTCGCGGTAGGACCGTCCGCGCGACCGGAAGATCAGACAGTGCATCGGGCAGTTCATCGGCTTGAGGTAGTAGTCCTGGCCGGGCTTGCGGACGGTGCCGTCCCCGGCGCGCTCCTCGTCCAGGTGCATGGGCGGGAACATGCCGTCCTTGTAGAACCCCAGGTGACCGGAGATCTCGAACAGCTCGCCCTTGGTGATGTGCGGGGAGTAGACGAACTCGTAGCCGCCGTCGACGTGGCGCTGGCGGGAGTAGTCCTCCATCGCCTTGCGCAGGATGCCGCCCTTCGGGTGGAAGACGGCCAGCCCGGAACCGATCTCGTCGGGGAAGGAGAACAGGTCGAGCTCGCGTCCCAGCTTGCGGTGGTCGCGCTTGGCGGCCTCCTCCAACCGGGTCTGGTACGCCTTGAGCTCGTCCCGGCTGGGCCAGGCGGTGCCGTAGAGGCGCTGCAGCTGCGGGTTGGCCTGGTCACCGCGCCAGTAGGCCGCGGAGCTGCGCATCAGCGCGTACGCCGGCAGGTAGCCGGTGTGCGGCACGTGCGGACCGCGGCACAGGTCCTTCCAGGCGACCGAGTCGTCGCGTCGCACGTTGTCGTAGATGGTCAGCTGACCGGCACCGACCTCGGCGCTGGCGCCGTCGTCGGCAGTCGCAGAGCCCTTGTCGGCGATCAGCTCCAGCTTGTACGGCTCGTCCGCCAGCTCCGCCCGCGCCTCGTCGTCGGACACCTCGCGGCGGACGAAGCGCTGCCGCTCCTTGACGATCCGGGTCATCCGCTTCTCGAGGTCCTTCAGCTCGGCGGGAGTGAACGGCTCGGCCAGGTCGAAGTCGTAGTAGAAGCCGTCGGTGATGGGCGGCCCGATGCCGAGCTTGGCCTCGGGATGGGCCGCCTGGACGGCCTGGGCGGCGACGTGCGCGGCCGAGTGCCGCAGGATGGCCAGCCCGTCGGGCGAGGCGTTGCCGACCGGCTCGACGGTCACGTCGACGGTCGGGTCCAGTCCCTCGAGCAGCGGCCGACTCAGGTCGCGCAGGTCACCGTTGACCCGGGCCGCGACGACGGTGCGGTCCTCGCCGTACAGGTCCAGCCCGGTGGTGGTGTCGCTCACCTGCTGGCCCTCGAGCTTCCCGCCAACGACAGTGATCGACCTGCTGGACACGCCTCTGCGCTCCCCTCCCGGTGTGGGTCCCGGCCACCCGGAGCGGGCGGCGGGGCGGGGGACGGCCCGGCGCACCGCGCGCACCCAAAGCACCCCCC
>JBMDXL010000377.1:0-1850 GCA_048594465.1 Microlunatus sp.
CGGGGTCGGTCGTCGGGTGTGCCCTGCTGGTGCTCGTCGGCCTGGCCTCGGTGCGCTCCCACTACGCCGAACCGACGACGGTCGTCCGACCGCTGACGGACATCCGTGCGGACGGGACGTCGCCCACGGCTGAAACGAACGGCTCGGCGTGGGAGCTCGACGTCAGCTACGTGGCTCCGGACGGGCGATCCATGGATTCCTCGGCCATCCGCTGTGCCGGCAACGTGCCGGACGAACCACTCGACACCTTCTGGGAGCGCTGTCTACGGGCAGACGGCTACACCGCGGAGGTCACCGTCAGCCATCCCGCCAGTCGGTGGCCGCGGTTCCAGGCCACCGAAGGGGCGATCGTGCTGAGCCTGGCCGGGGTGGTCTGGTGGCTCGGCTTTCGGGGGCTGCGCCGCCGGCCGGGCTGACCCCCGCCCGATGACTTCCCCGGCCGCGCACGGTCTGTCCCGATGACAGACGTTCCGCCAGCGAGGAGTCAGCGATGAGCACCATCACCCCGTGTTTGTGGTTCGACGGCCGCATCACTGAGGCCGCCGAGTTCTACGTCGGCCTGTTTCCCGATTCGCGGATCGTCGCCGTCACCCACTACCCGGAGGGCTCACCGCTGCCCGCCGGCACGGCGATGACTGCCGACCTGGTGATCGCCGGCTTGCCGCTGCAACTGCTGAACGGCGGTCCGCACTTCCGTCTCGACGAGGCGTTCTCGTTGTCGGTGACGGTGGACGGCGGCCAGGCCGAGGTCGACCGGCTGTGGGAGGCGTTGCTGGCCGAGGGCGGTTCGCCCAGTCAGTGCGGCTGGCTCAAGGACCGGTTCGGGGTGTCCTGGCAGATCGTCCCGGTCGAACTGGTCCGGCTGCAGGCCGATCCGGATCCGCAGGTGGTGGCTCGGGTCATGCAGGCGATGCTCCGGATGCGCAAGCTGATCGTCGCCGACCTGGAGGCCGCGGCCCGCGGCTGACCGGGGTTTGACCCGGGCCCGGGCACGGTACGCAAGGACTCATGGCCGCGATCATCGAACTCGTCCAGGGCGACATCACCGGGCAGCGGGTCGACGCGATCGTGAACGCGGCCAACCACTCCCTGCTCGGTGGCGGGGGCGTGGACGGCGCCATCCACCGCCGCGGCGGGCCGGACATCCTGGCCGAGTGCCGACGCATCCGGTCCGAGCAGTACCCGGACGGACTGCCGACCGGTGAGGCGGTGGCCACGACCGCGGGGCGGCTCGAGGCCCGCTGGGTGATCCACACCGTGGGCCCCACCTGGGCGAAGACGAAGGACAAGTCGCCGCTGCTGCGCTCCTGCTACCAGCGCAGCCTGGTGGTCGCCGACCAGCTCGGCGCTCGGACGGTCGCGTTCCCACTCGTCTCGGCCGGGGTCTACCGGTGGCCCAAGGACGATGCGGTGCGCCAGGCGCTGTCCGTGCTGCGATCGAGCGGCACGGCGGTGGAACGGGCGGTTCTGGTCCTCTTCGATGCGGCGACCCTCGAGATCGCCGAGCGGGTCGCCGCCGAGACGCCATGACCGGAGCAGCCGCCCGGGTCAGACGAAGGTGCCGCGCACGACGCTGACGCCGGAGTGCGCCGGGTTGCCGTCCCCGGGCTCGTCCGAGACGTCGACGGTGTTGAACGTGCTCACGTCCACCCCGGCCGGGACGGCGAAGACGCCCTGACCGTCGCGCAGGAAACCGAGCGAGATCATGGCGCCCGTGCCGTCGAACAACCACACCTCGTAGGAATTCGCACCGGCCGGGAGGTCCTCGACGGAGACCCGGATCATCTGCGCCTGTGACGTCGCCATGAGCTCGGCGGAACCGCGACTGCCGCTGGCGGCCGGACCACCGG